>DATALK010000220.1:0-12519 GCA_036261085.1 Phototrophicaceae bacterium
GCTCGAAGGGGACAATGCCGCTAAACAATAACAGGCTGATGTCGCTGATGGTTGCCGTTAACACCGCTTCCAGCGGTGGTGGCGGCACCACCCGACGGGGAAACCGCTGCGCTAATTCATTGGCATAAGCCAGGTAATTCTGGATAAAACCGCCAATCAACCCACCGACGACCACCCCGGCGGCGCTGATGTGGCCGGAATAGCGCCCGCGCCGCCGTCCCGTCAACCGGAGCGCGGCCTCGCTGATGCCGCCGCCAACCGGAATAGCAATAAAAATGACCAGGAACAGAAACCCAATCACGCTGATAATCGCGCCGCCGATGCCGCTCAAAACGGCGCTGACGGCCAACACGATGGCGTAATCCGCCTGGTTAGCCGAGTAAAATTTATTCTCGTGCTGGCGCACACACTCGCGGCAGCGATAGCCGACGGGTGTCAATACGGCACAGTCAACACACATGAATCGTTCACACTTGTTACAGCGCAGGCTGGTTTCTTTATTGGTATGAACTTCGCAGTAGGTGGTTTCGTCAACGATTGGAGTGGTTTCGGCCACAATGTCCTCTCATCAGTTTGAAGTCTGGCAGCCAATCTTTAGATGCAATCCGCGCGACGGTTTAAATCTGTTTATGTTCCGGTTCGGCACGCACCTGGACGCGCGGTTCCAGGCGATCCAGCAGCGAACGGTAAAAATAATTGCGCCCCCGCACCCGCACAAACCGGCTGACATAGGGGCTGGCATAGACCCGAATGGTATCCCCCGGAACCACGTCATCAATAAAGACCCCGTCCAGCGTCAGCACCATTTCAGCATAGTTATCCCGCGCGGCGACCACTTCTACCGTCGCGCCTTCGGATAGCACCAGCGGGCGGTTCATGCTCAAATGCGGCGCTACCGGCACAATCAAAATGTTGTGCAGCTCCGGCGGCAAAATCGGCCCGCCGCAGGCCAGCGCGTAAGCCGTTGAGCCGGTAGCGGTGGCGACAATCAGCGCATCGGCATTGTAGGTGGTCGCCCAATCCTTATCAATATAGGTTTCCAGCCAGATCATGCGGGTGGCGATTTTACGACTGATGACCACATCGTTGAGCGCGTCCCCGCTGGCCGCCACGAGGCCATCACGGAGCAGTTCCGCGCGAATCATCATCCGTTCTTCAATCCAGTAATTGCCGCCGAGGACGGTTTCCAGCGGGTGTTCCCAGCTTTCCGGCCCGTCAATTTCGGTCAGGAAACCCAGTTGGCCCATATTGATGCCCAGCACCGGGACTTCGTAAAATGAACAGACCCGCGCGGCCCGCAGCATCGCGCCATCGCCACCAATGGCAATCACCATCGCGCTGGCAGCGACGCGGTCTTTAATCTGCTGGTCGTCCCAGTGGGTACAGCACCAGGCTTGCCGGCCACGCGCTTGCAGATAGCGGGTGATTTGTTCGGCCACCGGCGCGGTTTGAGGGCGCAGCGGGTGGGCCAGAACCCCAATCGGTGTTAATGCGGTCAAGTCATTTTCTCCTGCTCTGGCATTATAACAGAGACACGCGGTTTCTATTATAAATCATCACTGGCCGCTGGCAGGTCGGGCAGCGTTTCCGCATATAACCAATCTTCAAAAAATTCCTCCAGATCGGCGCCGCTGAGTTCTTCCGCAACGGCGATAAAGTCCGCGGTGGTGACATTTTTGCCGCTGTAGCGCTCGACATAGGTTCTCAGAATTTCAAAAAACGCCTCGTCCCCGACTTCCAGTTGCAGCGCGTACAGAGTCAGCCCGCCCCACAGATAGACGCCATCGTTAAACAAATCGTCGGCGGTGGGGCTGCCGGGCGGCGTGATTTCGCCTTCCTCGTATTCATTCAGCATGGCATACCAGTCCTCGGCGGCCTCGGCCATTGAGTCGTAATTGCCCGCTTCGACATCCCACAGGGCCTCGGCGTAGGTGGCAAAACCTTCGTTCAGCCAGATGTCCTGCCAATCCGCCACACTGATATTATCGCCAAACCATTGATGGGAGAGTTCATGCGCGACTACACTTTCGCCCCACTCGGGATCCGCTGCCGTTTCGGGGTCAAACACGGACAGTGTTTGGGTCTCCAGGGCAAAATCAATCGGCGCTTCCACGACCAGCGCGCCATAAGACTCAAACGGATACGGGCCGAACCAATCGCTGAAAAACTCGACCATTTCGGCCTGACGGGCAAAAATCGGTTCGTAGTCATCGGCTTTATCCGCCGGGAAGTAGGTCATCACCGGAAGGCCAGCAGCGGTTTCAGCGGTCTGCGTGACATAATCCTGCACAATATTCAGCGTCACCAGATAACTTGCCATCGGGTCATCCATCTGCCAGATGTACGTTACCGTCCCATCGTCCTGCGGGATGGTGTCTTCAAGCTGGCCGTTCATGACCACCTGATACGGCGCATCTACCGTGATACGAAAGGTATAGGTGGCTTTATCCAGCGGATGGTCATTAATCGGATACCAGACCCAGGCGGCTGACGGTTCTTCAAAGGCGTAAATATTGTCGCCGTCATTGCGCCAGACGACTTCCGCCTCATCCCCAAACGCGGTCTCAGTGGGATTGCCTTGATACGTTACCGCCACAACGAAGGTTTCCCCCGCTGGCAGTGCCGCCGCCGGGATAACGGTTAACTCGCGGCCATTCTGGTCAAATTCCGCTGATTTGTCATTCACCTGAATGGCGTCAATTGTCAGGGGATTAAAGTCGAGATTAAACGCGCTCAAATCCTGGGTAGCGATGGCCTCAAGGGTGGTTGTGCCAACAATCTCATTGGTCATCACGTCTACACGCAGTTCCAGCGTGTAATGCTGGACATCATACCCACCGTTGCCCATACATGGGTACAATGAATCACCGATACCGTCCGCCCCCGACTCCTGCGCCTGAGCCGTCTCAACAGCCACCAGCAGTATCAGAACCCAAAAACCCAATTTATGTTTCATATTTTTCCCTAGCAGCGCGGCCCTCACTCCAACCTGAAGCACCCATCCGGTTTGTGCGCCAAATATTTTTAAATACAAATTGATTATAGTCGGCCCGCTCTAAGCTGGCTACCGGCGCAGCGCCCTTTAATAATAGCACAAAAGTTCGTTCCTGGACAGCTTGTGTCGGCATTTCGTCGGTTTCCCGTCCTTAAAAACGCTGGCGCTTGTGTTATGATGTGCGCGCATGATATTAGCAAGGGTTCGGAGAACAACTGACCGATGAGAAAAATCAGCTTTGTGTTACTGCTCGTCCTGCTGACCAACATTATGGGTGTTTTGGCTCAGAACGAGACCATCCAGCCGGTTTATATGCCTAAAGCCTGTACTTATGTGCCGGATCAGCCGACCAGTGCGGCCTGTCTGAAATTAATGGCGGCCCAGCCTAAACCGGGACTTGAGCGCATCCCGGAGGATCGGGTCACTCTTAGTAACTATTCCTTCTGGCGGGTTGGCCCGCACGCCGTCAATAAATATGATAGCCCCAATGGAGCGGTAGTCAGCCAGATTCCCGAAGGCTTTAATTTCGTGAATGCCCTTGATTGGAGCCAGGCGGATTGGCTGCAAATCGAGGGGGGCGAGTGGGTTAAACGCGAGGATGCCTATTATGTGGAACCTTCGGCTTTCAGCGGCGTGATTCTGCCGAAAGACTGGAATCAGCCGTTTGCCTGGGTGCTGGATAAAACCCAGATTTGGGCGTCCACCTATCCCGGCGGCCCCTGGGACGAGGCCAGCGGCTATCTGACCCAACGGTACGACATGGTTAATATCTTTGCTGAAGCCTACGACGCCGACGGCTGGCGCTGGTATATGATTGGCCCGAACCAGTGGTTACACCAGCAGTTTGTCTCGAAGGTGCTGCCCGTTGAACGTCCCAAAGATGTCAGCGGGCGTTGGGTCGCCATTGACTTGTACGAACAAACGTTGGTCGCTTATGAAGACGATCAGCCGGTGTTGCCACGCTCATTTCTTCCGGCCTGGATAATTGGGATACGCCGGAAGGTTTGTACGAGATTTGGGCGCGGATGCCCGTTGATCCCATGTCGGGCGCTACCGGCGCACCGGATGCCTATGCGCTGCAAAGTGTCCCCTGGGTCATGTATTTTAATGACTCGATCAGCCTGCATGGCACCTACTGGCACGATCTGTTTGGCTACCGCCGCAGTCACGGTTGCGTCAATCTGAGCATCAGTGATGCCAAACACCTGTTTGCCTGGACGGATAAATCCGAGCAGCGGGACGACGCCAACAATCCGGTTAACCCGGTCTATGTCTACAGTTCCGGCATTTATGGCGAGCCGCCCGGCCAGGTCGCCTCGGCCTCGTCGTAATTTTGGGCTGATATATCGTAAACTTGGGGCGGTTTTATACGCTTTCACCAAATGCAGAGAACGGTAGGGACGCGCCGTTGCGCGTCCGCCCGCCTTATATTTTTCCTGCTTCTCAAACTGTCCTCAGTTAACTTGTCTCTGACACTTTTGAAATTTGAAAAAGTCTTAACTCCTGCGATCTAACTTGCCAGTTGGCTTCATCGAAATTCCCAATTTTGATCTTGATATGGATCAAATGTTCTAGTAAACTTATTCGGGCGAGAAGAGATATGAACTTAAAAGAAGTGAGGAACCCGATGTTGAATAAACTCACGGCGACGGTGTTGTTTGTCCAAGACCTGGACAAGTGTATGCAATTTTATCAGGATATTTTTGGTCTTGAGTCACCTTTTACGGACGCTAATTCCGCGGCTTACCGGATGGACGATCACGATTTTGTTCTGTTAAAAACCACTGCTGCCGCGCAAATGCTGAGCGCCGAGGCAGTAGCGCTTGATAAAGAAGCTGGTCATCGGGTGCTGCTGTGCCTCGCCGTTGACGATGTGGATGCCACCTACCAGGCGCTTATGGCAAAGGGACTGACATTTATTACCCCACCCAAAAGCCAGGACTGGGGGCGGCGCACCACTTACTTTGCCGATCCTGAAGGCAATCTGTGGGAACTCTGGCAGCCCCTTCCTGCCGCGCAGAATTAGCCATCTAACCGCGCTCGTTCGAAAAAGCCTAATCCGTCCGGGAGTGCCTACCGGCATTCCTGGCGGTTAGCATTTCACGGCTTGCCACCTCAGCGATTTTTTAACTTCTTCCGATACATTTCTTATATCCCTCATAAATATTTCCTACATTTGCCGCCTATCTTAGAAGCATAACTTCAATGTCCGAATTGAATCATAACGAGGGAGATCAAAACCATGAGTACTTTAGTTCGTTGGAATCCGCTGCGTGAAATGGCCGCTATGCAAAGCGTGATGGATCGGATGTTTAACGATACTTGGCGCACGATGGGCGGCTGGAGTGGTGAAGAGGGCATTGGCGCGTTCAGCCTGCCGCTGGATATTCACGAAACCGACAAAGAATACACGGTCAAGACCGATCTGCCCGGCGTCAGTGCTGACCACATCAATATTAAATTCCAGGATGGTCTGCTGCTGATCGAAGGCGAAATCCCGGAACAAACCGTGCAGCAGGAAGGCCAGCGCGCGCTGCTGCAAGAACGACGCTACGGCAAATTCAGCCGCACCGTGCGCCTGCCGCAGTCCATCAATGTGAGCAGCGTGGAAGCGACCTTCCATGACGGCGTGCTGACGCTGAACCTGCCGAAGGCCGAAGAAGCGCAACCGCGCCTGATCCCGGTCAAGACCGGTAACGGCAGCAAATAAAGAACGTTCGCTCACAACTCAATCGTGATGCCAACCAGGGCGGGGTCAAACCCGCCCTTTGCATTTTTTGTCTACAGCAGCGCCCCCAAAATATAAGGGGAAGACGAAAACGGTTTTATGTAACTATATATTTGATTTATAAATATATTACAACGTTGCCACCGACATCATTTGAGTTGTTCGCATTACACCATAAATAAACACATTTTAATTTTAGCAAGAGTTATGTTAGGGTTATTTATGTAAGTTGTTTTTCATCTTCAACAATCCATAGGGTAAGCCAGAGTGCTGGGAATCTTGCCTTTTTTAATGCTGTTTTTCCTGTGGCTCCTCTGTTTCCTTCAGACTGGTTCCTGGCGCGGCGGCTTGTTAATGGCTCTGGTGCTGTGGGGCATAGGGATTGTGGTCATTACCGAATTGCTCAGTCGGTTTGATCTCCTGACGCCGCTACCGCTGGCATTTATTTGGAGCTTCAGTCTATTTCTTGCCATCGGGTGTTTGTATCAGCGGCGAACTCGGTTGAAGGCGCTGCTATTACCCTGGCCGCATCTACCATTTTTAATCTGGCTGCTGGTTGGCGTGGTAAGTGTGCTGATTATCACAGTAGGGATTGTCGCCCTTGTCGCGCCACCGAATACCTATGATGTCCTCACCTATCACCTGCCGCGTGTGTTTTATTGGGCACAATTTCACAGCCTCGCGCCCTATCCAGCACAGGTTATCCGGCAAGCCTACCAACCACCACTGGCTGAATTTTTGATTTTGCACACCTATCTTTTAGCGGGAACTGACCAATGGGCGAATCTGGACCAATGGCTGGCTTGGGTTGCGGGTGGTATCGGTGTTTCCTGGATTACCGCTCAATTGGGCGGACGGCCAGCGGTCCAATGGTTCAGTCTGATCATAGCGTTAACGACCCCCTCGCTCATTTTGCAGGCGAGTTCGGCCAAAAACGATCTGATGGCGGCGCTGTGGGTCATTTGTCTGGTCAGTTTGGTCATCGCGGCGCTCAGGAAATCCGCTGTCACTCGACTGGAGACAGGATTGATGGGGGCCGCTGCTGGTCTGGCGATTTTGACCAAAGGCACAGGGTATATCTATGTTTTCCCGCCGCTGGTGTGGTTGGCGCTGGCGTTGATCTGGCGTCGCCCCCGCTTCATTCCCCGGTGTCAGGATATTTGGCAGAGCCTACAAATCATGTATGGCATCGGCCTGGTTATTCTGGCAGTCAATGCGGGGCATTACGGGCGTAATTTTCAGACTTTTGGCACGATTCTGACGCCGGATAGTCCGTTGTATAACACAGAACTGCTCACCCCCGCGTCGGCTGTGTCCGGCAGTGTTCGCAACCTGGTCTTAAACCTGTATTTTCCTGACAGCCTGGACAGCACACTGGCAATCCGCCCCTGGCTAAACCAGCGGATTGGCGAACTGCATCAATGGCTGGGGCTGGCCGCCGATGACCCCCGCACAACGTATCCTTATGCAGGCTATCCAGGCGTACCAGCGCCCTGGGAACAGGTTTTTTATGAGGATGTGAGCGGCAATCTTTTTCAGGTTTTTTTTATCCTGATAGCCCTCGGTAGTATGCCGTTTATGCCCGGATTGCGCCGCCGCTGGAAATTAATTGGCTATATCGGGGTGGTTATCAGCCAGTGGTTATTGTTGGGCTGGCTGCTAAAGTGGCAAATCTGGGGAACGCGCTTGCAGGCAACCTGGTTTTTTATGATCGCGCCGGTGGTGGGGCTGGTATTTGCCCAATGGAGGAAGCGCTGGTTATTGGTCGGACTGTCAGGCTGGTTTCTGCTCACGGGTATTTTTTGGGCGGTAAACACCGTTCCGCGTTTAATCATTCCGCCCCAGGGCAATTCGCCGTTATCACTCAGTTTTTATGTCCCCTACCAGAAAAGCAACATTGCCTTGCCGAGTATCCTATCCCAGCCGCGTGCGTCTCTCTATTTTATGGTCGCTTTAGACCGTATACCTTTGACACAAGCGCTGGTGCAGCAAGTCACCCCGTTAGCCTGTCAACAAATTGGTCTCACCGGGAATGCGGATATGCTGGTTTATCCGATCATGGTTTATATCAAAGCCGCCATACCGAACGTGCATTTTCAGGATGTCAATGTTACCAATGGAACCCATGTCCTTGAACAAGAGCCGCCATTCCGGGCGTTTCAGCCGTGTGCGGTGATCGAAATCAAAGCGCATCAAAACCAAAAAGAACCGCGAACCACGACGGAGATCATCACGGTTCGCGGGCGACAGCAGCATCAGGTGTGGGAAAATGATGCTTATAGGTTGTTTCTGCCGCTTGCTGGGGAGTAGATGCCGGCAAGCCGGTTGGCCTATCCACAAACAATGGATTTATGCGGCTCCTACCGCAGCGCCAGCAGCACACCGATGCCATACGGCAGCACTGCCAGCAGCGCCAGAATGGGACGCGCATTTCGGCGGCGGTTGCTGTTGTCCCAGTTAAACAGATAAACCGCCAGCGCAAAAGCCAGCACCCCACCCGCCAGCAAAATCAGCACCGAGAGATAGGGATTCAGCGTCACGATACCGCCCGACTGCCAGCCGTTGACGATATTCATAGCGTGGTTGCTGGGCATGAGGACAGCCAGTTTGTTTAACCCGGACGGCAGCATATGGGCCGGGAACATTAATCCGCCGATTAACATGGATGGCAGGAAAACCGCCTGCCCCAACAGAATGGTCGCGCGGGAGTTGGGGGATACCACTCCGATGAGCATTCCCAGCCCGGTACAGGCGATGGTCATCAGGCTGAATGCCAGCACCAGACTCAGCGGACTGGTGGGGAGGGTGGCCTGGAACAGCAGCGGCGCGGTAACGGTCATAATGGCCGCGACAATAGCGTTATGCAAAATGGTCGTGAGTGCGGGAATCAGCAGGATCGAGCCTTTGGGGATGCCGTGAATTTTGTAGCTGCGCAGAATCCCCGCTTCCCGCGCATTCACGATGGTTTCCGGCAAACCGAGCAGCGCACTGGTCAGGATGGTAAAAAATACCATCGCCGGGATGAGTGACTCCCGGAAGGTGGGATTCATGCCGGTCATCAACGCCCCGGCCAGCAGATAAAAGCTGAGCGGAAACAGATAATTGAGCAGCAGCAGGCTTTTATTACGGATGCCCGTGCGGAACTCAAACGAAAAGTGATTGACAAATGCGGTCATCGTCCCGCCTCCTGGCTGCCGGTAATTTCCAGAAAACGATCTTCCAGCGAAGGCCGTTCAACGCGCAGATCAACCAGCGTGTCCTGACACCGTTGAATGTGTTCCAAAATTGCCAGCACCGTCGCGGCGACATCGGTGCTGTGGTAAATCTGGTAGTCATCCTGCACGCCATGCTGACGAACACCGGGCAGCGGATTTTGATCGGCCAGACTGTGATTTTCGGTCTGCACTGAGATTTTGGTGAAGCCCGTCCCGGCAGTCGTTAGTTCGCGCGGGGTTCCCTCCGCCACGATTTTACCGCGCAGCAGAATGGCGATGCGATCCGCCAGTTTTTCCACTTCGGCCATATCATGCGATGACAGGATGATCGTTGTGCCTTCTTCGCGCAGTTCGCGCATGACGTTGTGGAGTTCGTTGCGCGACAGCACATCCAGCGCGGCGGTGGGTTCGTCCAGAATGATGACCGGCGGATTGTGGGCAACTGCCAGCGCCAGCGCCAACCGGCGTTTCTGGCCGCCGGACAGCATGTGGTACTGGGTGGTCAGTTTGTCGCTCAGTCCCATCCGTTCCAGCAGATCATAACGCGGCGCTACCCGGTGGTAGGCGCAGAAAAACCTCATCGCTTCGCGGACGGAAATGTTATCCGGCATCCCGGATGCCTGAAGCTGAACGCCAATTAAATTTTTCAGGCGGTGGGGTTCCCGCAGGGGGTCAACGGTGGCTATCCGCAGCCTCCCGGCATCCGGTTGGCGCAGCCCTTCCAGGCATTCCAGCGTGGTAGTTTTGCCCGCGCCGTTTGGCCCCAGGAGCGCAAAAATTTCACCGCGCTGCACATTAAAACTGATATTGTCGACGGCAACAAAACTGCCGTAAACCTTCTTGAAGTTTTTTACTTCAACAATTATTTCCTCCATGAAGTCGCCTCCGATGGTCTAGCTGTGCCAGTGGTTCAATCTCTGGTCTCAGGTGATGGGTATGTCAAACTCCATTGAGGAAGTGTAGGAGTTGTAACTATGACCCTATACGGCATTTAGTCATAAAAGTTGCAAGAAATTGTTTTCAAAAGAACGGAGGGATACCGGTTGCAGCATCCCATATGCACCAAGTTAAGGTTCGTTATTGCGCCGCCCTGGGTTTAAACCCAGGGCTACGAGAAAAACCATGTCCACTAAAGGGACAGGTAATATTTTCGTCAAGCATTTACTAGCCCCTTTAGTGGGCTTAAGGCTGCAAATTCAGCCAGATGGCTTCAGCCTCTGGCGGCAAAAATGCTTAACTTGCCGTCTATGGGATACCGGTTGCAGCATCCCTCCGTGCTGGCCGATTTGGATAAGCCGGTTGGCTACGGATAAGATGCCAGCAGCGCGGCGGCTCCAGCAGCTGGTCATACCCTGAAACGCCAATGCTGGCGGTGATTATTGGCTCACCAATGGACACGGCGAGTCCAAATTGCGGTACATCGTCCCAATGCTGGTGGTAAACAAGACTTCGACATGCAGGCGGTCTTTGACCCGCTGGTAATCTGTGTCGGGCAACCACAGGTAAGCGGATTGGGGCGGTTGTTTGAATTCCATCACCGGCAGAAAGGTAAAGCCAATTCCTGACGGAATCAGTGTGGCGCGATAATCCACCCAATTCAGCGGTAGTAGAACGGTGTTACACCAGGGCGTGGGCGCATCCGGTTGATACACCACATACTGCGCAATGGCGATGCGCTCTGGCTCCCATTCGGCCTGATTGACATGGAAATTTACGTCCAGTTCTTCCTGATACTCGCGCAGGAACGGCCCGGTCATTAACAGCGTGGTGGCAATAAAAACCCCCACCAGGAAATATCGCCGAAAAGCAATCAGCAGCGCCAGGGTCAGCAGCAGATGGGGTGTGAGGAGCCGCACATAACCGGAGGGGAGATAAAAAACCAGCGCCAGCCCGAAGATTGCCAGCAGATTATAGAGGTGGAAGGGCATTTCATAGCGCCCAGCGCGGGAGACATCGGGACGGCGCAGCAGGCAACCGACCAATGCGACGGCGGCCACGCCAATAAATTGCAGGCCGTTCCAGGCCATCGCATCCAGGCGGCGGCCATCTTTCAGCGTCACAAAACTGTTGCTGATATTGTCCAGCGCCAGCGTGAGCAGCGATTGCAGGCCGGTAACTGGGTCAGTGGACACAGTGCGGACGCGAGTCAGAATGGAGTTGTTGCCCGGCGGGGTCATCTGCTGAAACAGGAGCAGCACCGCCACCGTCAGTATCCCGAAGGCTATGCCAGCGGCCAGCACCCGCCAAAGGGTAAGCCGTTTTGGCGCCAGCAGGAAAAACGGCAGCAGCAGCACCAGCCACGAAAACCGGAACAAACCAATCAACAGCAGACCAATAAAGAGACCCAGCACAAACGCGGGCGGTTGCCGTTCACGAGTGAGCAGACGGTAAAAAGCCGCCGCCAGCAGCAGCCCAAGGGCATGGTGAGCGCTCTCCTGCATAATCGAAGGGAGGTAAATCTGTACTACCCGCAGGATAGCGACGGTCAATCCCAACAGCATAATCTGGAGACGGTCAAGCTGAGCAACCACTGTAAAAATCCAGATACCTACCGCCAAGATCACCATATTAAACAGGATGCCGGTGTACGGCCCCCACCCGGTCAGTTTGGCTGGGAGGCCGTACAGCAGCGGAAAAGCTGGCCCCGCCGCATGGAAATGGAAAAAACTCAGCGCGGGAACTTGTTCTTGGTGCGAATAATAACCGCCGTTAAAACCCACGTCTTTGAAAGTGCCAATCTGATGCCAGTAAAAAATCTGGTCGTTCCAGCCATTGGGGACAAAATCGAACAGGCTGGCGTGGAGTTGGGTGGTAATCAGCAGCATGGCAACCAGCGCCGGGGTCAAACCGGCCAATCCCGCCAGTACCCAGCGGGGAAGCCGCTGCCACCAGACTTGAAGCGCAGGTAACGGAGTCAGGGGCGATTGGATGGTCGGTTCCACAGGTTTTTCCTGGTTCAGGCTTAAGGCCGGACAAACAGGGTGGTCAGATAGGCGCGATTACCAAGCGGACGGCCATCGGGCAGGGTAATCGGTTGGTCGGTCACACGGCCATCATCACTCAGGATATAAGCGCCGATAACTAATGAATAATCCCCGCTCGGCGTATTACAGGGAATGGTCAGCGCCCGTTGGTCGAGATAGGTCTGATTGGCCTCCCAATACAGTGGTTTGGTGATGGCTCCCCAAACATCCTCCTGCGCCAGGCCCTGGCCCCCGGCGTCTGCGAGCGCCAGGGTGACGGTATACATCTGATTTTCACGTTGGCGCAGACGCCACCAACTGCGCACGGTAATGGTCTGGCACGCGCGCACCTCAACACTCTCCAGCAGCGACCAGGCTTGCAAGTGTAGATTATCGCCGAACAAAAACATGTCCGCGAGATTATCCGGTATCTGTAGGTATTGTTTCCAACCGCCATAATCCTCACTGGCGAGGGTCAAATTCGTCCATTTTTCCGCGCGCAGCAAGGCATAATGTTCCAGCAGGCGCGCTTCAAAGGGCGCGGCAAAGGGGGTATCACCAACGGTCAGCCACCAAACCTGAGGCGCGCTGCCAACAAAGTTCATCATCCGTTCCAAC
>DATALK010000237.1:0-1700 GCA_036261085.1 Phototrophicaceae bacterium
ATTGGAAAATGGATCACATGCAGTGCGTCATCCAGTCCCGCAGCGGTCATTTCGGGCGCGGCTGGGTTCGTCGCTACCGCGCGAAGATAACGCAGTACACTGGGCTTGCGTGGATTTACGGCAACTTCTTCGGGCGTCAAATAGCCGCGCCGGTCAATCTCTGACAGGCTCAAACCGCCGCGCCCATGCCCCGAAGCGAGATCATAAAAATGGTAGTCATAACTGGCCGCCAGGGCCAGAAGATGCAGCGACGGCGTATAGACAGCCGTCGGCAAACGGTCTTTAGTCGCGGTTTTGAGGCGTATTCGGCTTTGCAGTACATCATAGACATAAACATCCCAGCCATAAATCATCGGATTATCCCAACTGGCGATGAACAGCACCAACGGTGAACCGGGCAACCGTTGGACCTGGCGCAGCCAACTGCCGGTCTCATCTCGGTTAAGTTTGAGCGGCGGCGGCGGGTAGAAACGGGCGCTATCAAAAGCATCAATACAGCCCAACTGCGGATTCGTTACCGGGATTAAGCGCTCGTGGGCCGGGAATTGCTCCGAGTCCGGCGGGGCGATGAACACCCCATCGGCAAGGTGGACGAAACTGACCGGACGGGATTGAACTTGAACAATCGCTAACGTTTCATCCAGTGAAAGCCCGCTGATTTCCCCCGACAGCACGGCACGCACCTTCCCCTGGATTGGGTCAATTAAGGTGATTGTGCTGTTATATTGGGCAATCAGTATCCGGCCCTGTTGAATATATTGAAGCCGCATCGCTTGTTCTCGCTTCGTTTTTCGGCCCTAACATCCCTCTCATGTAGCGGCTGATGGGGGCGCAGCAGCGAATAGCTGGATTATGCCCCCGGCTGCATGGCCCGCGTACTATACCGCCGCGCTGCCAGTTGGCCGATAGCCTGTGCGGTGCCGTAGTTGACTGCAAAGCTGATCGCCGCGCCAATAAACGGAATCAGCTTGGCGAAGGATTTACCCACCAGCCGCAGCAGAAATTTCATGGCCGCTTCCGAGGCCGCCTCGCTGACTTTGCGCCCGCCGGACATCACCAGATAGGAGCGAAGGCGCTGCTCGGTCTCGCTGACCTGTCCCTGCCCGTACAGTTGGGCAATAAAATCCACCAGCGCCGATTGCAGCCGCAACGACAGCAACACATCAATGGGCAGGGCGATGGGCAGCGTAAAAAATCCGCCCAGGCCAGTAATCGCGCCGACCATTCCCGCCCGAAACGCCTGCCGCCGGATCATCTGCTGCACCAGTTGATCGGTAGTGGCGCGCGGATTGGCCGCACGGAGCCGCTCGTAACGGCGGTGCAGCTGCGCCACATCGGCGCTGAAAAAGGTCTGCCAGGCGCGCCGTCCGAAAATCAGGAGCAGGACACCCAGCCCGGCAAATACAATCAGCGGCAGCACACACAGCAGCGCGAAGCCAACCAGTAAGACATTATTCAGCGTGTTGGTGTCCATTAGCTCAATCCCAGGATAAGTTATATGAACCGTCAAAACGTTCGATAAAGGCCAAGACTTCGTAATCGCCGCCGCGTTCAACGGTCACTTCCACGCGGCTGGTTTCGCTCACGGTGAGGGTTTTCTGCCACAAAATGCCTTCCGCGCCCTGGAAACTGAGCGTGACACTGCCGGTCAGCACGTCCGCCGTGTAATTGAGGCCAATGGCTTGGCCCGGTTTACCGCG
>DATALK010000241.1:0-2523 GCA_036261085.1 Phototrophicaceae bacterium
ATTCGGACTATCTTGAAATCGGCAAATCGGTTTTAGAAGCCCTGCTCACCGGACTTCCCGTCGTGATTAATCAGCATCCCAGAAAACCGGTGGCGGAACTGCAAGGTGACTGGGTTAAACTGATTGACAATACGGTTGAAAGTTATGAACAGGCTTTGCGCGACCTGCTGACGAATCATGCGGAACGAGAAGCGCTGGGTCGCCGAGCGTATGCTCATGCGCAGGCGCATTGGTCGCCGGAGTCTACCGAACGGCAGTTTGTGGATATTTATCGAAGTCTCCTGGACAAGCATTTATGAACATCGGACGTTGGCAGCGGGTCGCCCGCAAAGCGGCGATTGCGCTCTGGCCGATGCGCGTGTGGCGGCGTTATGACCAGCAGGCGCGGCGGGCCGGTCTTGACCGGCTCTATCTGATTCTCTCCTTCGACTGCGATACACCGCAGGATATTGAAGCGGTCAAGACGCTCCATCCCTGGCTGCAAGCGCGGGGTTTTAAAGCCACCTATGCTGTGCCGGGGGCGCAGTTGGAGCAGGGGCGGGAAGTCTACCGGGCGCTGGCCGACCAGGGGGCGGATTTTATCAATCATGGCGCTTTGCCCCATATGGAATGGCGGGATGATCGCTATTGGAGCATCACGTTTTATAACCAAATGTCCGCGCAAGCTGTGATTGCCGATGTGCAGCGGGGGCATGAACTGGTGCAGCAGGTGACGGGGCGGCAGGCGGTGGGCTTCCGCGCGCCGCACTTCGGCCATTTCCAGCAACCGGAGCAGCTTGGGCTGCTGTATCGCACTTTGCGCGACCTGGATTACCGGTTTGCCACGACGACAATGCCCGCATCAGCGTTGGCAAACGGCCCCATTTATCCAACCGCTGGGTTGTATGAGATTCCGGTATCCGGCACTTTTCGCGCTCCCTTGACCATTCTGGACTCGTGGGGGCAAATTGCTGACCCCCGGCAGCCGGTGGTGCAGGATACTTATGCGCAGCGCTTTATCGCCACCATTTCGGCACTGCAAGCGCGGCGGGTGGCGGGGGTGCTGAACTATTACGTTGACCCCGCGCATGTGGTCAACAGCGCCGCTTTTTATCGGGCGCTGGAATTTGCGCGGGAGCGCGGCCTCGAATCCCTGCACTATGGGGATTTGCTGGAACGCATCCGCATCTGAAAGGCAGCTAATGTGGGAAAACTACTCGCCATCTCCTGGGGAATGCCGCCCGTCCTGACCCCCAATTCCATTCTGATCGCCTCGATTCTAAAATATCTGGCGCGGGCGGGTTGGGAAACGACGGTGATTACTTCGCATCACGAGCCGCCCTGGCAACAGATGCGCTATGACCCGGAACTGGCAACCAACACCTACAGCGATCAACTGAAACCCCTGGCGATTCCCTCTATCGAACGCTATGTGCTGCTGCGGGCCTTGTGGCAATATGTCCCCCGGTTGCGTCCGGTTCCTGACCAGTATCGTTTGTGGGCCAATCGTGCAGTTCAGGCCGCCCCGCAGGCGTTAAACCTCAGAACCTTTGATGCCATTTTTTCGTTTGGCGGCCCCTGGTCGGCGCATCTGGTGGGTTTGGAATTGCAACGTTTAACCGGGCTGCCCTGGCTGACATATTTCAGCGATCCCTGGGTAGACAGTCCGTACACGGCGGTCAGTTCCCAGACCCGCGACACCGAACGGCGCTTGGAAGAAGCCGTCATTGGTAAATCTGATCGCGTGGTTTTTATCACCTCGCAAACGGTTGATCTGGTGATGGCGAAGTATCCGGCGGCATGGCGTGATAAAGTGCGTGTTATTCCGCACGGCTATGATAGTGATCGGGTCCGAGTTCCGGCGGCTAATCAGCCGCGTGGCGCGCGTTTGAAATTAGCCTATACCGGCACGTTTTATGGCATTCGTTCACCCCTGCCGCTGTTCCAGGCCTTACAACGATTGCAGCAAAAGCTGCCCGTTGACCAGGTGTTAGAAGTGCAGTTAATTGGGCAAATTTCAGCGAAGTATGGCTACCAGCAGGCGGCGCATGATCTCGGTTTGGATAGTATTGTGCAGTTTAAAGGGGAACTGCCTTACACAGCCAGTCTGGAAGCGATGGCTGCCGCCGATGTGCTGCTGGTAATTGATGCGCCCAGCGCCGAAACCAGCGTCTTTTTGCCCAGCAAACTGGTTGAATATCTGCCGTTCCGCAAGCCGATCTTTGGCATTACCCCGACAGTTGGGGCCTCGGCGGATTTGCTGCGTCGGTTGGAATGTTATGTGGCTGCGCCCGATCAAGTGGCTGAAATTGAAACCATTCTCCGCCAGTTGATTGACCACTGGCAAGCGGGCGAACTGCGCGTTTCGCCCGCTTATGAAGCTGTCATGCAGGAATATGATTTGCGCCGGACAACGCAGCAGTTTGTGACTGCCATTCAGGAAGTAGTTGGCTGAAAAACGGCCTTTAATATGTCTGCTGCGCGATGTTCTTTTCGATAAACCATTCATAGGTGGACTGTATTCCCTGTTCCAGGGCCATTGTG
>DATALK010000250.1:0-12054 GCA_036261085.1 Phototrophicaceae bacterium
ATGGGGGTGAACAACAAAAATGCCCAGGCGGTGTTTACGCCGCACCATCAGGAATTGTTAGCCAATCTGGCTTCGTTTGCCGCGATTGCCATCGAAAATGCCCGCGTTCACGAAGAAGCGCTGGAACGCACCCGCGAATTACAAACGCTGGTGGAAGCCAGCCAGGCCATCAACGCTGCCATTTCGCTGGATCGAACGCTGCCCAATATCTGTGACCAACTGGTACGGGTGCTGAATGTAGGGCGTGCGGAGATTTATGAATGGCAGGTTGAGACGAACCAACTCCGCGCTCAGGCCCGGTGTTTTCAAACAATCTGGCAGCCGGGGCAGGGCGTAGTAGTTGATCTGAAAAGTCGCCCAACGTTACAGTTCGCGCTGGTCGAGAATCAGGCAGCGGTGATGGATGTGGCCGCCCCCGATTTAACTGCTGACGAACTGGCGGTTCTGAACCACGTTGGGGCCACCGTCGTCCAGATTATTCCTATTCAGGGCGGCAGTCAACCGCTGGGGGCGCTGCAAGCCTATTATGTTCACAGGCCGGAGCAACTGCCGGAGGCCGAGACTTTGCAACGCGTCAAACATCTGGCGCTGGAAGTCCTGGTAACCTTGTCGAACGCGAACTCGGGCCGTGCGATCTTTCGCTCGGTAGAAGATCTGAACCGGCTGCTGGGGTCGGATTGGTGTGAACTGGGACTGCTCACCTCGGACAAACAAGCGCTGTCGCTGCATGTGATGGTGGGGCGGGGGGCGTGGTTAACAGCGCCGCAGCCCAGCCTTGACCTGGCGGTATTCCCCGATATTCTGGAAACGCTGCGGTCACAAACCCTGATTAACAAACAGGCAGACAGCAAAATTATGACGCCGGGGATGCGCGGGCTGTTGGAAAATGGGCATGGCCGGAATCTTCTCGGCTTGCCGCTGGTGCAGCGCGGGCAGGTTCAAGGGCTGGTGCTGCTCATAGATGTGCGCCGCAGCCGGGTTTTCGGCCAGCGGGATGTGGATATGGCCCGCACGATGATCGCGCAGGCGGCTACCGCGCTCGAAAATGCCCGGCTCGTGCATGATCTGGAACAGAGTTTGCGGGAACTGCGGGATACTCAGGATCGCCTGGTGCAGACGGCGCGGCTGTCGGCCATGGGCGAATTGGCGGCAGCCGTCGCCCATCAGATTAACAATCCGCTGACGACCATTATGGTGGATTCGGAAATGATGTTGTTAGACGAACCCTCGGCTTCCCGGAATTATCGGTCCCTTCAGGCGATTAATCGGGCGGGAAAACGGGCCGCCGGGGTCGCACGCCGATTATTGGCGATTGCCCGCCCGAATAACCCGGACAGCCCCCCGCAGTTGATTGATGTCGTGGATACCATTGAAGGGGTGCTGTCGCTAGTCAAATCCCATATTGAACGGGATCGAATCCAGATTATTACGGAACTGCCGCCAACTCGCTTGCCGTCCGTCTGGGCGGTGCCGGGACAGCTAGATGACATCTGGCTGAATCTGGTCATGAATGCGCACGATGCGTTGATGGGCCACGAAGCGGCCAAGATTTTTATTCGGGCGGCCTATGCAGCGGAGACCGAGACGATTGCGGTTGAGGTGGAGGATAACGGGCCGGGGATCCCCGAAGCCCTGTTAAACGAAGTGTTTAAACCCTTTTTTACGACCAAGCCGGTTGGGGAAGGGACAGGATTGGGATTGCACATCTGTCGCCAGACTACCGAACGGGTAGGCGGCAGTATTACAGCTACCAGTATCCCCGGCAAGGGGACAACATTTTTCGTTCGGCTTCCGGTGAAGAAAGGTGCGGAATAATGCCATACATCTTAGCGGTGGACGATGATCCTGAAGTCTTAGATACTTTAGGCCGCGTTCTGGAACGTGAGGCTTTTGACGTTGGCCTGGCAAAAGCCGGAGCCGAAGCCTTGAGCATGATTGACCGGCGCGCGCCGGATTTATTGATTCTCGACATTATTATGCCCGGTATGGATGGAATCACAGTCTGCCAGCAGCTCCGGCGGGACCCCCGGTATGTGGCGCTGCCGATTTTATTTTTGACCGCGAAGGGCAGCACCGATGATATTGTAGATGGCCTGGACGCCGGGGCCGATGATTATGTCATTAAGCCGTTTGAACTGGCTGAACTGCGGGCGCGGGTTCACGCGCTGCTGCGCCGGAGCATTCGGGAAACCCGCGAAGATGCCATCATTCAATTAAGTGACTTAAAACTGGATTCGGATACCTATCAGGTGTATATCAAAGGCGTCAAAATTCAGTTGACCTCGACGGAACACCGGCTGCTGCGGTATCTGATGGAAAATCCGAATCGGGCGCTGTCGCCTTCGCACCTGTTACAGGCTGTGTGGGAGTATCCCCCGAATACCGGCGACCCCGACCTCGTGCGGGCGCATGTCCGCAATCTACGGGCCAAAATTGAGAAAAGTACAGACCGGAAATATATCCGTACTATTCATGGTGTCGGTTACATGATTTCGGCATAGCTTAAACCGGCTTCAGTGAAGGCAGAATTCACGAAAAGTTTATATGTGTTCACAGTATGCTGGCATATATCAAGTTATACTGTGTACATATAAGAACGTCAACGAAAGTGGACTGCCTCCTATGTACAAAATCCTGCTGGTAGACAACGACGCCGAAACATTGGATATGCTGGATCAATTATTGAAGCGGGAAGGTTATGCGGTATCAAAGGCGCAATCGGGCTACGATGCGCTGCGCCTGATTGAACACTTTCCGCCTGATATGTTTGTGATTAACATGGTCATGCCGGGGATGGACGGACTGGCGCTGTGCCGCAAGCTCCGGGCCAGCCCGGTTTCGGCCAAGACGCCGATCCTGTTCCTGAATGGTGCGGATTCGGCTTATGGGGTTGCTGATGGTCTGGAAGTGGGCGGGGACGATTATCTGCGGAAGCCCTTTGCGCTGCGAGAATTAACGGCCCGCATTCGCGCCCATCTCCGGCGTTCGGCCCGGACGCCCGACGACTTGCCCCGACTGCGGATTGTGCCGGATGGGTTAGCCGTGTATGTGAATGATCGTAAAGTGCTGTTGACTCAGGTCGAGTTCGACCTGCTGCTGTTCCTGTGCAGCACCCCCAACCAACTGCATTCGACGCAAACGCTGCTGTCCGATGTGTGGCAGTACCCGCGCGGCACTGGTGACACCGCCCTGGTGCGGAACCATGTGCGGAATCTGCGCCGCAAAATTGAAGATGACCCCGAACGTCCCGCTATTATTCAATCCCGGCATGGGCGCGGTTATACGGTGCGCGCGCATGTTGAAGTTGAACGGGAAGCCTTGAGTGGACAACACTAAACGATAGACCGTTAGCGCTTGGAATTTTGCCCGGCAATCCAACCGCTAACGGCCTGTCATTTTTTAGCGTTTTGTCAGCTAAATCCGCCTGTGTACAAATTTCCTATGACGGCTCACTGATTGCCCGCCACAGCGCGTCCAGGGTTTGCAAAGCGCTCAGGTTGCGCCAGGGCCATCCGGCCTGCATATTTTCGGCGCTGCCGAAATCATTCGGGGCGTAAGTCAGGTGAAAACCGTCGGTCAGGCCATAGTCCGGCAGTGGTTGGGTTGCCATCAGGAGATTCCACAAGGGGAGGTCGTATTCCCAGGCCAGACGGGCAATCACCGCATTGATACTCCAATCCCCTTCCCGGTTGTTGGTTTTGCTGGCGAGAATGGGGACAACGCCGTTTTTAATCCAGAAATTGAGAATATCCCGCATGGCGGCCTCATACCCTTCGACGGTAATGCCACTGGTCATTTCCAGGCTGATGATAACAAAACTGGGCTGCCAGAGGCGGTACTCACACTCCTGGGGGCTTTCTCCCGCTCGACAGCCTTCCCCGGCCCAACTTGGGTCGAGAACGGCATAGACATTGAAACCGCGTTTGACACTCAGGCTCTCTCGGTTAAAAGAGCCACTAAAGTAATCAATAGTCGCCTGTAAGTCCGAGTACGGCCCAAGCTGATACTCGCCCCGGTCAAATGGCCCCAAGAACATTTCAGGAATATTCTGGCAGTCCCCCACTTTTGAAAAACGATTCGGGTGATTCCCCAACGCCAATCCTTGTTCGTAAATCGTCCGGGCTGTCGCTGTCAGCCGGGGAACCACCGGAGTCGCCCGTAATTTCTCCATAATGGCGGAGACTTCGGCGGCCAGGGTCTGCTCGGATACGGGCAGGGTCGCCAATTGGACGCCGTCTCCCGGTTGCAGATACGCTGCTGCTACCCAACCCTGGGTACTGCTGGCGGTTGGATGCACCAGCACCCAATCACCTGCCGCATTCCGTCCGTCTAAAATCACGGTTGTATGGACTTCGATCTGGGTGATAACCGGATGGCCGCGCCCCGGCCCACTGCGAACTTTCAGATTTTGTGTCGTGACCGCCGTCAACTCACTCTGAGCAACAACGGGCAATGTTAAAAGTAGGGCCAGCAGCAAAATCAAAATCGAGCGCGGGAAGCGTTGGAGAGCCATGATGTATTCCTCTTGAAGTTTGTTTTTCCGCCAGAGCGGTTGGGCTAAACGGCGACTGTTTCTACTGTAATTGAATTGGCGCGTCTGTTTCTGGTCGCTAATCCGTCGGTATACCGACGTTTGACCGTTTGAAGCGCAAAACCTCAGCGCAAATGTAAATTTTTATGAACCGATGGTTCTAGGGGGTAAGTCTGGATTGACTTTTGAGATATAGTCAATTAAATTGATTATCAAACTGGTTGACTATCAGAGGAGTTGACAACTTTTAGATGAATAACGCTAGTATCCATCATCAACTGGCAGAGGAATTGCTGAGAGTCATGCCCAATCTGGGCCGGTTGATTGCGCTTATGGCACGGGAGGCTGGTGAAGAAGAAACGACCATGATGCAAATCTCGGTATTGTTTCACCTCGAAAACAATCCGATAACAACCAGTGATCTCGCTAAAAAACGACGGGTCAGCCTGCAAGCCGCCAGCGCTCTGGTGCAAAATATGGTTGAGCGCGGCTGGATTATCCGAATGCCAGACCCACATGACCGGCGGCAGTGGTTGCTGCAAATTACCCCGGAGGGTCTCGCGCGGGCGCAAGGGGCCAAAACTCAGGCGGCAAACTACCTGGCCGGGCTGTTGGAAGCTTTATCGGCTGAGGAAATCCAGGCGGCCCAGATTTTTCTACCGGCTCTTTACCGAATTTTGATGCAGCAAATGGCAATTGGTGATCGCAAGTCCACCAGCCAGGACAGCATACCAGAGGACAAACCACCACTATGATTCGATTGGCACGATATCTCAAACCCTTCACCCTCTTGATTTTAGCCGCTATCGTCTTGTTGTTTCTGCAAGCCTTAGCCGACCTTTCGCTGCCGGATTACATGGCAAAAATCGTTAACAATGGCATCCAGCAGGGCGGGGTTGAAACGGCTGTGCCGCAGGCCATCCGTAAAAGTGAAATGGATAAACTGATCCTGTTCCTGAGCGCGGATGATAAAGCCAAGGCTCTGAGTGTTTATAGTCTGGTGAGCAGTGATTCCCCGGACTACGGGCCGTATGTTAAGGAATATCCTGTTCTGGCGACTGAACCCGTCTACATTTTGAATACCCAAGACGCCGCCACGATTGACTCCTTAAAGTTGGTCATGGGTAAAGCCCTGTTGGCCGTTTCCGGGATTGAGCAGGCCGTCGCTGACCCAACAAAAGCGGCAGCGATGACCAATGGCTCCGGCTTTGATTTATCCAAGCTGCCGGAGGGGACGAATATTTTTACGATGTTGTCACTGCTTCCGGCTGAAACGCGGATGAAGATGATGGACACCGTGAACCAGCGGCTCGAAGCGATGGGCGAAAGTATGATCGCGCAATCGGCGGTGGGGGCCGTTAAGACTGAATATGCGGCTTTGGGAATGGATACCAGCGCGCTGCAAACCGGATACATTCTTCGCATTGGTTTTACCATGCTGCTGCTATCCTTGCTTTCCGGCGTCAGCACGGTAACGGTTGGTTTTCTATCGGCACGGACTGCCGCCGGGTTGGCACGCAATCTGCGCCGTGATGTTTTCACCAAAGTTGAAAGTTTCTCCAACACCGAATTTGATAAATTTTCCGTATCGTCGCTCATCACCCGGTCAACGAATGATGTGACGCAGCTTCAAATGTTGGTCATTATCATGATGCGCATGGTGATTTATGCGCCGATTATGGCCGTCGGGGGCATGATTAAAGCGACCAATACGGATACCTCCATGTGGTGGACGATTGCCCTGGCGGTTGTCATCCTGCTCGGTTTGATCTTTTCCATCTTTTCGCTGGCGCTGCCCAAATTCCGCATCATCCAAAAGCTAGTTGATCGCCTCAATTTGGTCACACGCGAAAATCTGGCGGGTATGATGGTGATTCGGGCGTTTAATACGCAGGCGTTTGAGGAAAAACGCTTCAACAAGGCGAACCGTGATCTGACCGATGTCAACCTGTTTGTGACGCGGGTGATGGTCTTTATGATGCCCGCCATGATGCTCATCATGAATGGGGTCAGTCTGCTGATTATCTGGGTGGGTGCGCATCAGGTCGCGGAGTCGCAGATGCAGGTGGGCAGCATGATGGCCTTCATGCAGTATGCGATGCAGATCGTCATGTCCTTCCTGATGCTGTCGTTTATGTTCATCATTCTGCCCAGAGCCTCCGTTTCGGCGGATCGGATCGCTGACGTACTGGAAATCGTGCCAGCGATTCAAGACCCGCAAAAGCCGAAACGCTTCAATACGCCGTTTACCGGCAGGATTGAGTTCCGTAACGTCTCCTTCCGCTATCATGATGCCGAGGAAGACGTTTTGCACGATCTCAACTTTACGGCAGAGCCGGGACAAACCACTGCCTTTGTCGGGTCAACCGGTTCCGGCAAGTCAACCCTGATTAATCTGATTCCGCGTTTTTTTGATATAACCAGTGGCGCCATCCTGATTGACGGTGTGGACATCCGCGAAGTCACACAGCATGAACTGCGGGATAAAATCGGCTATATTCCCCAAAAGGGCAATCTATTCTCTGGCACGATTGAGAGTAATCTGCGGTATGCCGATGAAACCGCCAGCGAAGAAAGGCTGCTCATGGCGACGGATGTGGCGCAAGCTACCGGGTTCATTACTGAAAAACCTGAAGGACTGGCGGCAGAGATTTCGCAGGGCGGAACCAATGTGTCCGGCGGCCAGCGGCAGCGCCTTTCAATTGCGCGTGCGCTGGTCAAACAACCCCCGATTTACATCTTTGACGATAGTTTTTCTGCCGTAGATTATAAAACCGATGTGGCCCTGCGTCGCGCGCTCAAGGAACAGACCGGCAACAGCACCGTGCTGATTGTGGCACAACGGATTTCCACGATCAAGCTGGCGGAGCAAATCATTGTGCTGGACGAAGGCCAAATCGTCGGCAAAGGCACTCACAACGAGCTAATGGAGACCTGCGAGACGTACCGAGAAATCGCGCTGTCGCAGTTGAGCATGGAGGAACTGGCATAATGTTTGGACCACAAAGCGGCGGACCCGGACAACAAAATGGACGTGGGCCGGGTGGCGGTCATGGCCCGATGGCGATGATGCCCGGTGAAAAGGCGCGAGATTTTAAAGGGACGATGCGGAAGCTGTTGAATTATCTCAGCGCTTATCAGATTGCCATTATGGTCGTGTTAATCTTCGCTATTGCTTCCACGATCTTTTCCATTGTTGGGCCGAAGATTATGGGGCAGGCGACGACCAAATTGTTTGAAGGGGTCATCGGCCAGATTACTGGAACGGACGCGGGCATTGATTTCGAATATATTGGCAACATCCTGCTGCTGCTGATTGGCCTGTATATTCTGTCCACCCTGTTCAGCTATGTTCAGGGCTGGATTATGTCCGGTGTGTCCATGAAGGTGACGTATCGCTTCCGCCAGGACATCGCCGCCAAAATTAACCGGATGCCGCTCAAGTACTTTGATGGCACCAATCACGGCGAGGTTTTATCTCGAATTACCAATGATGTAGACACCGTTAGCCAGACGCTTAACCAGAGTTTGTCGCAGATTGTCACATCGGTCACGACGCTGGTGGGTGTGTTCATTATGATGCTGTCTATCAGTTGGGTGATGACCCTGCTGGCGTTGGTGATGATCCCGCTGTCGTTTGTGATTGTTGCGCTGGTTATCAGCAAATCCCAGAAGTACTTCAAACAACAGCAGGATTTTCTGGGCCACGTCAACGGTCATGTTGAAGAGATGTACAGCGGCCATACGGTGGTAAAAGCATTTAATGGCGAGCAGCGGAGCGTCGAAAAATTCGATGAGTTTAACAACCAACTCTACAATTCGGCCTGGAAATCCCAGTTTCTATCCGGCCTGATGATGCCGGTGCTGATGTTCGTCGGCAATCTGAGTTATGTTGCTGTCTCCATTCTGGGCGGGTATCTTGCCATTCAGGGACGGATCACGGTTGGCGATATTCAAGCCTTCATCCAGTATGTTCGCCTGTTCACGCAGCCGATTACTCAGATTGCCAATGCCTCGAATATCCTGCAACAGACCGCTGCCGCTGCCGAACGGGTGTTTGAATTCCTGGCCGAAGCGGAAGAGGTTCCCGAAACGACCAGTCCAATCGCGCTGTCGAACGTGGTTGGCAGCGTGGAATTCAAAGAGGTCCACTTTGGCTACGCCCCGGACAAAATCATCATTAACGACTTCTCGGCCCAGGTGAAACCCGGCCAGAAAATTGCGATTGTCGGCCCAACCGGCGCCGGTAAAACGACAATGGTTAAACTGCTGATGCGGTTCTATGACGTTAACAGCGGCGCAATTCTGGTGGATGGTCACGACATTCGTGAATTTACCCGCCACGATTTACGCTCGATGTTCGGCATGGTGTTACAGGATGCCTGGCTTTATAACGATACCATCATGGAAAATATTCGTTATGGCCGCCTGGATGCCACCGATGAAGAGGTCATTGCGGCGGCGAAAGCGGCCCATGTGGATCATTTTGTTCGCACACTGCCGGACAGCTACCACATGGTGCTGGATGAAGAAGCCTCAAATGTGTCACAAGGGCAGAAGCAGCTCTTAACGATTGCGCGCGCCATTCTGGCGGATCCCAAAATCCTGATTCTGGATGAAGCCACCAGGTCGGTGGATACTCGAACTGAGGTGATGATTCAGAAGGCAATGGATAACCTCATGCGGAATCGCACCAGTTTTATCATTGCTCATCGTCTGTCCACGATCCGCAATGCGGATCTGATTCTGGTGATGAAGGATGGTGATATTATGGAGCAGGGCCGCCACGAGGAACTGCTGGCGCGGGGTGGTTTCTACGCCGAACTTTACAACAGCCAGTTCGAAAACTCGGAAGCGAGTGTCGCTTAAGTCCATCACGGTTGGTAATAAACCGCGTCTAATGTGAAATGAATACCCACTCCGGTTCCACTTGGGGCCGGAGTGGGTATTATTAGAACAGATTGTTTTTGAGGGAGCCAATGTTTGAACAAGATGATTATGATGCACGTTACGATATTGCCCGCCGTTTTCTGAAGGTGTTCGGAGGGCTTCAGAAGTATCTTGCAACAGCCTCGATCTCAAAAACCCAGATTACTTTAACTCCTAATCAGCTGAAAATGCTGCACCTGATTCGGCACGAACCCGGTATTACCCAAACGAGACTGGCGGAACGGTTGGGGGTCACAACTGCCGCTATTTCGATGGCAATCCGTGATCTGGAAACTCAGAATTTGGTTTGCCGCCAAATAAATACGGGTGACGCGCGCTCTATGCTGGTGTTTTTAGCCCCTCAGGGTCAGGAAATCTTTGAGAAGATTTTCTCATCTTATGTCAAGGTCTTTGTTGATTTGTTTGATGAACTGCCGCTCAACGATCAGCAAAAAATGATCGAAAACCTGGAACACGTTTTGGCGACCAACTCCGTTTATCTGAATACCGACTCGTCCGCACGTGGTAATTAGCGCGTGTTAATTGTGTTCGGGCTATCGGGTGGCGGTGGGGCCGATAACCTCGGTCCGAGTCGGAGTAGACAGATGAACTCCGCTGCTGGAGGCCCTCTCTGTAAACCCAAAGATTGAAACCGAGATGGCGCTAAAAAATTCAAAAATGCCGCAAACGTGGTAATTGGCTTTTATCCTTCACAAAACTCGTACTTTTGTGCATAGGATTAACCCTTTCCCGCATTTCGTAACGATTTGAGTTTTTTAAGCAGCGTCCCTCGTCTATAGGGTAGATGCGCGCCCCAGCCTCGAACCGGGGTACAGGCCCACGCCCGCGCATTATTCTTAGTTAACTGACCGACCCTGCTCCAAAAGTTTCTATAGTTAGTCTTTGGAAAAATTCATCCCGGTCAATTTCTCCTCGGTGGAAGGCCATTAAGTCTTCCTCTTTGGCAACCAGTATTCCAGCAGTCTCGCCGGTTGTTACTCCGGCGATAAGGGATACACTGTCAACATCTAATTCATTGGCGGCGATGGTCGCCGCTACACCTTGGAAAATATCAACCCATTCTTCGGCGTATCCGGCTTCGGTTGATTCAGTTGTTAAGTACGCAATGATGATAACTCTCTCCCCACCAATTGCGCGCCCATCACCTACCCTGATACTAGCAATATTGCGCCCACCCGCTGTGATAAAAAGTCCATCTGTCAACTTCTGCACATAATCAGCTTCAACAAAAACCTCCGCGTCGGGCGGGGGAGCTGGCAGTGTCGCGGTCAGCCCTGTGATGATGGCCGTTGCTGTCTCTGTAATCGTCGCGCTGGCCGTCACCGTCGGCGTCTCCGTAATCGCCGCACTGGCCGTGACGGTTGGCTGCTCGCCGACGACTACGGGTGTCAGTGACGGCAGGGCTGCCAGGGTTGGCAGTTTAGCATCGGCTTGTGACTTCGACGGTGGTTTCATGTTGGTAATAAGCACGCCCACTAAGATGAGCAACCCTACAAGACGTACCCCTGAAATAACGCGATTGCGCTTGGTTTGCCGTTCCAGTTCTGCCCGTTTCATTTTGCGTCCCCTTTTGTAAGGCTTTCAGTGCATATAACTATGCAATATCCGAAATACCTTCACATCTTAGGTTACGCTGTTTTCAGTTGCATTAACCTTAACGCTTCCTGGTAGGCTTGGCTATGTCCAACTTGATACTTCAGCTCGCGATATTGTCTTTTACGCGATACAAAATATCGCCGACCTCGCAATCGAAATATTCACAAAGGCGATCCAATGTATCACTTGGATATGCGCCAATGTCATTGTGTATCCACTTATGGATTGCTTGTCGAGACATACCGACAGCGCGGGCAACTTCAGTAGATGTGATGGGGCGGTTTTCGCGCGCCTGTTTTTCTCCCATTAAGGCAAGCAACCGATTCTGCACTGCCATTCTCCTTACTCGCTTTCTTGTAAGCATAAACCCAAAACATCACATTGTCAACTGATTTTTAATTATATCTTATTTTCAGTTTACTTTGTCATCTATCAGTTGACAATTATGTAAAAAAGTGCTACCATGAATGTAACGCATAGAACAATTTCCCGAAATAGAAAGGATATTCGTTATGTCTGACCAACCCTCATTTCTGCCTCAGCCCGAACTTGATCCCGAAGAAGTCCAACGCATCCAGCATGAAGCCAACGAAATCCAGTTCCGTCTGGAGCGCGTCAATCGGCAGGGCCTTCCTTACAACGCCCCCATCATTTGCATCTGTGGCGAGGAAATGCCCTTCCACGAATCCGGCTTCTGTGCTGCCTGCCGTCAGCGCTTCGTTGAGAAGTTTATGCTTGGCTCCTTCGATGAACGGCTCATTACCCCGCCGGACAGCATTGTACAGCCCATCCCACTGGATGAAATCCTGAATACGCGCTGGGATACGACCCCTACCGACCCGCTGAGTGGAATAGACCCCATCGCCCGGCCCGTTCCCTGGTGGACACGCCAGCACTACCCACTGCATCGTCCGTTTGCCGCCACGCTGCCGTCGCTACCGGGCCGCCTGCACCGCTGTCGTCGGGTCTACTTTGAG
>DATALK010000288.1:0-2476 GCA_036261085.1 Phototrophicaceae bacterium
ATAGATATTAACGTTGTTAAGACGAAACTCAAACAGCAGCGTATTGAAACCCCGTCCTGGGGCTACGGGAACAGCGGCACGCGCTTTAAAGTCTTTGCGTGGCCGGGGGCAGCGCGCAATCTGTGGGAAAAAATTGACGACGCGGCTTACATCCATCATCTCTGTGGGATTGCGCCCTCCATTGCCGTCCACATTCCTTGGGATAAGGTAGATGATTATTCCGCACTGACCCAATACACGGCGGAACGCGGGGTCAAAATTGGCGCGGTTAACCCAAATCTCTTCCAGGACGACCAGTACAAACTGGGCAGCATTACCCATCCTTCGTCCAGTGTGCGCGAAGAAGCGATTGCCCATATGGTCGAATGCTGCGAGATTATGGGCAAAACCGGCAGCGACCTCCTCAGCCTATGGTTCGCCGATGGGACGAACTATGCCGGACAGGACAGCATCCGCGAGCGCAAACACCGGATGGAAGATGCGCTCAAGCAGGTTTATCCAAATCTGCCCCCTGGGTCGCGCATGTTGATTGAGTACAAATTCTTTGAACCGGCGTTTTATCACACCGATCTGGCCGATTGGGGCATGTCTTATGCCACCGCGCTGAAATTAGGCGAACAGGCGCAGGTGTTGGTAGATACCGGCCATCACCCGCAGGGGACAAATATTGCCCATATTGTGGCCTTTTTGCTGGACGAAGGGCGCTTGGGCGGCTTCCACTTCAATGCGCGGCGGTATGCTGACGACGATTTGATTGTGGGTACGAACAATCCGTTTGAACTGTTTGAAATTTATGTCGAGTTGGTATCGGCGGGTGAACGCGCGCAGAACGTGGCCTACATGATTGACCAGAGCCACAATATTGAGCCGAAGCTGGAAGCGATGCTGCTGAGTGTCCTCAACTGCCAGAACGCTTATGCCAAAGCGCTGATTGTGGACTTCAAGGCGCTGCGCGAACGCCAGTTAGCCGGGGATATTCTCGGCGCGCATGGTGTCTTGGTGGACGCTTTCCAGACGGATATTCGCCCCTTGTTGATGCAGGCCCGCCAGGAAATGGGCGTCCCGGTTGACCCCTTTGCCGCCTACCGCGCCGACAATTACGCTCAGAAAGTTGCGGAAGCGCGTGGCCTCGCTGTCGCCGGGGGATCGTTCTCATAAATGGCAGTGGATCCGTATAGCTGAACTGCCGTAGGGGAGGGTCTCAAACCCTCCCCGTTGTTTTATCCTGATCTCCCGCATTTTAGCTTCCGGTAATTCCCCGCACCAGTTCCACCGAAAAATCTTCCAGCGATTGGATGGTGTGGTGGGCCAGAGCCGTTACTTCGGGCGCCAGCGGGAAGCCGGGACTGGGCGCGGCGATAATCCACATGCCTGCGTTATGCAGCGAACGGACGCCGTTGCCCGAATCTTCGACGCCAACAGCGCGCGTTGGCGACACATTCAACCGCCGCAGCGTTTCGAGGTAGACATCCGGCGCGGGTTTGCCGTTGGGCATATCGTCGCCGTAAACAACGGTCTCAAACACTTGATTGAGGCCCGTGATGGCCATAACCTCGTCAATAATCGGCTTGGGTGAACCGGACGCCAGCGCCACGCGGAAATGTCGCGCAGCCAGTTGTACGGCCTCCAGCGCGTCGGGGCGGAGCGGCAGTTGTTCTTTATACTGGCGCAGCACGCGCTGAATTGTATCGTCCATCACCGCTTCTACCGGCATGTCCAACTGTAGCCGTTCACGCATCACCTGCGCCCATTCGATGGTATTGCGTCCCATCGCTAGGCGCTGGTCGGCGTCAGTCCACACTTTCCCTAAATCCTGCGCGAATTCCTGCCGCGCCCGCAGCCAGTACACTTCCGAGTCTACTCAGCGGGCCGGATACGATGGAAGCACCGCGCCAGCTCATGGAACACGCCATTAACAATTTCAAAGAAGACTAAAAATGATTATCACGGTCACGGCCAATACGACTATTGATTACACCTTATTTGTGCCGCAGTTTGAAATGCGAACCATGCGGGCCACCGGCAGCGTTTACAGTATGGGCGGCAAACCCACCGATGCGTCCTGGATTCTCGGCGAAAATGGGATTCCCAGTCTGGCGCTGGGGTTCGCCGCCGGTCACAGCGGGCAGCGGGTCAAAGCCATGCTGGAAGCGCGCGGCGTCACCACCGACTTTATTGAAGTCGGCGGCGAAACGCGGATCAACGTGGTGATTATCTCCGAAAACGACGGCGGCCACGCCACGATTACCACGTCGTCGCTGGAAACCAACGAACGCCATCTGACCGATCTGCGCGAAAAACTGCTGCGCGACCTGCCGGATGCGAGCTGTGTCGTCATCGGCGGGACACTGCCCAAAAGTATGCACCCGGCGTTTTATGCGGAGTTCATCCGCCTGATTCGCCAGCAGAATGTTCCGGTGATTTTTGATGCTGACGAACCCAATCTCAGCGCGGGGTTAGAGTCACGGCCAACCTA
>DATALK010000306.1:0-4272 GCA_036261085.1 Phototrophicaceae bacterium
TGTTGGCTGCGGGGAACCATCCCCGCCCACGGGCCCCGCTCCATGAGGGCGCGGGGCCGGGGGTGAGGGCCAGCAATTATCGGAGGAATCCACCTATGTCCGACCTGCCCGAATTCCGCCCCTACCCACGCGGCGGCGTCATGAACTTCCTGCGCGAAGTGTTACGCCACGAAAGCGAAGGCGAAGGCGACAAAAACTACCTGCACGATTTGATTGAATACCCGGACGGCCATTATCGCGCGGTGTTCTACCCGGCTTTTTTTCTGCTGCCGGAAGGCCAGACTGAACCCAGCAAGTCGCAGTGGAATACACTCAAAAAGAAGCTGAAACGCCATAACCCGAAGGTATTCATTTTTAAAGAATACGGTGAGTTGCCCTGTGGGAATAATTCGCCAGCGGAACGCTGTTATTACCTGGATTTTGGCTTTTTCGCGCGCTAACCAGAGGGCGGATCACTCCCGGTGTTGGTCGTGACGCTCCTTGATGGAAAATCAAATCGCGGAGTGGTGAAGCCGCCTTTTGTCAGCCAATTCAGCGCGGATTTGAAAATCGTTTAAGCCTTTTAACGCCCAGTGGGGAATAATATAGGGTGGCCCTTCCGTATCGGCCCTGAAATCAACGGCGTTACAGCCAAGCGCGGGAGTGAAATATAGCTCTCTGGTTGGGTATAAACCCCCTCAGCGGGGGTGGCTTCTGCGCCATTCGGGTTGAAGACCACATTTTCGCACCCTCAAATCTTCGGAGTTGGTTATGGAACGTCGCACATTTGCCATTTGGTCGGTTGGTGTCGGGCTGCTGTTGGGCCTGCTGGCAAACATCTTTTTCTTTGGCCGCACTATCGGGGTTTCGTTTCCATTGTTTGTGCTGCTGGCGGTGATTGCCGTCCTGGCCTCCAGCCGCCCCGCGCGGCAAACCCTGCGGCGGCGCAACCTGTGGCCGCTGCTGCCGCTGTTGTTTTTTGCTGGCATGGTCGCGGTGCGCGCCGACAGCCTGATTGTCATGCTGGACATCCTGGCGGTGCTGGCGTTGGGCGGCCTGGTGCTGTATTACCTGCCGCTGGCCCACCGACTGGACGAAGATTCATTCATCCAGCACACGACCAATACCCTCGAAGCCGGGTTGGAACTGCCCCGTTATGCCGTCATCGAAGCGGGTGATGCCTGGAGCTGGCTGCGCGAAAAACGCCACCAGCGCGGCGGCGCCTTCGCGGCGGTGATGCGCGGACTGGTTTTTGCCGCGCCCGTGATTTTGGTGTTTGTGCTGCTGCTGGGGTCGGCGGACGCGGTTTTTGCCAAGTATCTGGATCAGGTGTGGCAAAGTCTGCGCGACCTGTTGGGCTTAGACGGTATCCCGGATATGTTTGCGCGGCTGCTGTTTACCTTGTTGATCGCAGCGCTGGGCACGGGCGCGCTGGGTTACGCCTGGGTGCGGCGGGAACGGATTCGACCCGTTGTGCGGGTGCCGCAATATATGGCGGTGGGGAACACGGTGGCTCCGATGCCCGACAGCCCCGCCGCCGAAGCCGATGCAACCGCTGCCGACGAAACGGCGCTGGAAGCCGAGGCCAAAGCCAAGCCGGGCATGAAACTGGGCATGATCGAAACGGGCATTATCCTGGGCAGCGTCGTGGCATTGTTTGCGCTGTTTGTGGTGATTCAGTTCGCCTACTTTTTTGGCGGGCAGGCCACGATCAGTGTCGCCGGGTTGACTTACGCCCAGTATGCGCGGCGCGGCTTCTTTGAACTGGTGGCGGTTTTGGTGCTGACGCTGGGCCTCGCGTTGGGATTAGATCGTGTAACTGTGCGCCAGGAACGCCCCGAACAAATCACCTTCCGCACGTTATGTGTGCTGCTGGTCGGCCTGACCACCGTGATGCTGGTTTCCGCTTCCCAGCGAATGCTGCTATACGAGGAAGCCTTCGGGTTTACGCAACTGCGCGTGTATACACATGTCTTTATTCATTGGTTGGGCGTGCTGTTTCTGGTGTTTCTGGCGGCGCTGTTCCGCCTGCGTAAGAATATTTTCTCGCTCGGTTCGCTGCTGGTCATTATCGGCTATCTGGTGACGATGAACCTGCTGAACGTGGATTTTTACATCGCCGAACGCAATATTGCCCGTTACCAGAACGGCGCGGACCTCGATGTGGCCTTTTTGAACATCCTCTCCGCCGACGCAGTTCCGGCAGTTGTGCCGCTGTTCCGCGAGACACCGGATAATAACGTGAAATATTGGGCGGGGCAGTGGCTCGTCCGCCAGCAGCTACTCTTAAAAAATGACCGCCAGGACGCTTCCGTGTTTTCGCTGAACGCGGCGCGGGAAATCGCGTGGGGGCAACTCACCGTCATTGACCGACTGCTGCCGGAATATGATCCGTCAGCGTATTTTGAATCCTATGATTTCTGGAACGAAACTTACGGCCTGGATGATCGCTCCGGTTGGGAAACAGACCCCACACCGGGGCCATAACTTACGGCCTGGATGATCGCTAACCGTACCTTAAAAAGGAAAAAATGACCGTAAGTCTATGAGCAGCAGCGGCAACCCCGCTGCTATTTGGTTTTTGCGACCAATGGCGTTTTGGACAGCGAAGGGCTATAACTGACCTTAAACGGGGTTAATGTTGAACACCGTATTGACATCAAATTAAGCGCTGCGTTGGGGTCGCCGGACGCTGGAAGCCGTCCGGCTATCTCAGGAGAAGCCGCCTCAAGACGGCTGAAACGCCGAATGATCGCTCAACAGCCCGCTTGCAGCGGGCTTAAGGACGCCGTAGCCAGGGGACTTCTAGCCCCTGGCGGCCTGAGGGTGATGTCTATGGGGACTACCCTGCTCTAGCCAAATTTGCCGCCTGTCAACGGCGGTTGGCTGGGAACCTAATTACGTTTGGAGGAAGACGGATGCGACGCAATTTAGCCATTCTGATTTTTAACGATGTCGAAGTGTTGGACTTCTGCGGGCCGCTGGAAGTCTTTAGCGTGGTGGGGAAGCGCACGATGCCGGAAGCGCCGTTTAACGTGTATACCGTCGCCGAAACGGCCAAGTCCGTCATTGCCCGGAATGGCTTAAGCGTAAATCCGGCGTATACCTTTGCCAACTGCCCCCCACCGGACATTATTCTCGTCCCTGGCGGACGCGGGACGCGCCACGAAATGACCAATCTGGGAGTGTTGGATTGGCTGCGCGGGCAGTATGACCGCCTGGAACTGCTGCTCTCGGTGTGTACCGGGGCGCTGGTGCTGGCAAAAGCCGGACTGCTGCCCGGCTTAAAAGCGACCACCCATTTTGCCGCGTTGGATGAATTAAAACTCGCTGAACCAAGCATTACCCTTTGCCCCGAGGCGCGGTACGTGGACAACGGCAAAATTGTGTTATCTGCCGGGGTTTCCGCTGGCATTGATATGTCGTTTTACGTGGTGGAACGGCTGCTCGGCCCGGAAGCCGCCGCCGAGGCCGCACGATATATGCAGTACGATTACTGGCCCCGCCCCGAAAAATCATGAACGCGGACGCCAATCGTCCCCAACCTAGACCCCGGCGCTTCACCCGTAAATACATTTGGCGGCTGCTTCGGTTTTTCCTGCTGGCCCTGGTGGTGGTGGTTTTAGGCGTGATGGTCTGGATGGCAAACGCCCAGGTTGGCATCTATCTGCAACCCGCTCCCAGTACCGTAACTATCCCGCCTGATCTGCCGTTTACGCCGGAAGTGATTACCTTTACGGGTGGCCCGGATGCGCAGACCCAAGCTCCCGTGACCCTGGCCGGTTGGTTTGTCCCACCGCAAAACGGCGCGACGGTACTGCTGCTGCACGGCTACGGCGGCAACCGCACCCAGATGCGGCGGCAGGCCGAATGGCTGTATAGGGCCGGTTATGGCCTGCTGCTGTACGACGAACGCGCTTCCGGTGAAAGTACGGGGTCGGTGCGCTCTTACGGGTGGCAGGATGTGGCCGATGTGGGCGGCGCGCTGGCCTTTTTGCGCGGGCGGGCTGACGTGGATATGACGCGGATTGGATTACTCGGTTGTTCCATCGGCGGGATGATTAGTATTCGCGCCGCCGCGCAGTATCCTGAAATTCGCGCGACCATTGCTGACGGCCCGGCGGTGGTTGCCAGTGGTGATTTACCGCCGCCCGCGTCCTGGGCTGAGTGGTTGTCCGTGATTCCCAACTGGATAATTGACCGGATGCTGGAAGCGCGGTTAGGTCAGGCCGAACCGCCGCTGGTCAGTGAGGTCATCAGCCAGATTGAACCGCGTCCGCTGCTGTTGATTGC
>DATALK010000326.1:0-3430 GCA_036261085.1 Phototrophicaceae bacterium
TTGTCTACCATGTTTGGCCGTCGCCGCTTCTTCACCATCCTCTACCGGAACTACACGCTGGGCGAACGCATTAACCAGCAGTTGGTGCAGGGTGAGGAACGGGTCGCCATTAACATGCCCATTCAAGGAACAGCAGCGGACATTATCAAACGCGCCATGATTGATCTACACCGGGAACTGGAACACCGCCAGTTAATCGCCCACATGATTTTGCAAGTCCACGATGAATTGGTGCTGGAAGTCCCCGAAGCGGAACTGGCGGAAACCAAAGAACTCGTCGTCCAGATTATGGAAAGCGCCTGCCAACTCAATGTGCCGCTGTGCGCCAATGCGCAGTTTGGTGACAACTGGTTAGAGATGGCGCCGTGTTAGCCCGCCTCTTGACTTCATCCAACGAGTAGCCTACAGTGGAGCGGATTCAGGAGGTTAGCTATGTTTATCTCTCTGGTTCGCTCCAAACTCCACCAGGCGCGAGTGACAGAAGCGGACATCGAATATGAAGGCAGCATTGGCATTGATACCGACCTGTTAGCCCAGGCCGGAATGTTCCCCTACGAAAAAGTCCTCATCGCCGACATCGAAAACAGCGAACGTTTTGAAACCTATATCATCCCGCAGCCAGCGGGCAGCCGCGCAATTCAACTGAACGGCGCTGCCGCCAAGCTGGTTTCAGTCGGTGATCGGGTGATTATTATGGCCTTCGCCCAGGTGGAACTGCCACCGCCCGCGAACTGGCAACCGCGTGTCCTGATCCTGGACGAAAACAACACCGTCAAACAAACGCTCGGCCAGATTATTGGAGCGCAGCCGAAGGCATAAACTTGCCGCTAAATGGCTCTTGCTTTTTTCGGCCACCATCCTTAAACTGATTTTGGGGAGTTTGTTCAACCTCCCTCAGGAATGATGATTCAACTCTACTACGCTATTCTCCTCTCCAATATGCAGACGAGCGACGGGACACCTCATAGGAAAGGTGCGCCTCGGCTTCAGTAAGTAATATACTAATAGTCACTCCTTGCGGTGAGTGTCACAAACGGCGGCGGGCGTACCAATAACCCCAGCCGCCGTTTGTTTTTATTCGCACACTTGCACAGGAGCAACCATGTTTCACCATCGCGGAATGCGCACCTTTACCCTCATCTGGTTTGGTCAAATGGTTTCCATGCTGGGATCCAAAATGACCGCCTTTGCCCTGCTCACCTGGGCTTACCAGCAAACCGGCCAGGCCACCACCCTGGCCCTGCTCGGTTTCTTCAGCTTCCTGCCCTATGTTCTGGTCAGCCCGCTGGCCGGGGTCTGGGTGGATCGTTTTGACCGGCGCAAAGTCATGATGCTGGCCGACACCGCCGCTGGTTTGACAACGGTCTTTTTGTTTGTAATGTTTGTCACCGGCCAGCTTCAAATCTGGCACATTTACCTGGCTGAACTGCTTGGCAGCGCTTGTGGCGCGTTTCACTTCCCGGCCTACAACGCCTCCGTGACGCTGCTCGCACCCAAATCACAGCTGGCCCGCGCTAATGGAATGCGCTCCCTGGGTCAATATCTGGCGGAAGTCGGCGCGCCCTTTCTGGCCGGAATGGTGCTGGCGCTGGCCGGTATCGGGGTGGTCATGTTGTTTGACCTTGTCACCTTCGTTTTTGCCGTGAGTACCCTGCTGCTGGTTCACATCCCCCAACCGGAAGTTTCTGCCGAGGGGCGAGCGGCGCGGGGCAGTACCCGGCAGGAGATGGCCTTTGGCTTCCGTTACATCTGGGCGCGGAAAGGACTGCTCGGCCTACTGCTGATTTTCACCGGCATCAATCTGTTTGCCGCCCTCACCTACTATGGGGTCATGCCCAGCATGATTCTGGGCCGAACCGGTGGCGACGAAATGGCGCTGGCGAGCGTCCAGGGCGCGATGGGTTTGGGCGGCGTCCTCGGCGGTTTAGTCGTCAGTGTGTGGGGTTTGCCCAAACGCCGCATTCACGCCGTTTTAAGCGGGACAGCAGCTTCGTTCCTGCTAGGCGATCTGTTATTTGCCACCGGACGCACGCTCCCCGTCTGGATACTGGCCGGGCTGCTGGGATCGTTCTTTATTCCAATTCTCGTCAGTGGCGAACGCGCTATCTGGCAAGCTAAGGTTCCACCGGATGTCCAGGGGCGCGTCTTCGCCGTCAATGGCATGATTCGCACCGCCATGATGCCACTGGGGTATGTCCTGGGCGGCGTACTGGCGGATTACGTCTTTGAACCAGCGCTGGCGGTTGGCGGCAGTTTAGCCGACACCCTCGGTTGGCTGGTCGGAACCGGGCCGGGTGCGGGCATCGCCCTGATGTTTTTTGGCACGATGTTTATGGGAACAACCCTGTGTCTGGGCAGCTATCTGATTCGCGCGGTTCGCTGCGTGGAAGATGACCTGCCCGATTATGATGCCGCGCCGGAAAACATGCCTCTGCCAACGGAACTGGCCGCCGTTGGCGCGGATTAACATCTATGGGGATACCGCAATTGATGCCGTATCCCCCATCATTTTAATATTTGACGGAAGTCCCGCCCGCCGTGTTGCCCCCATCTACCACCAGCAGATGACCGGTCATATAGCTGGAATCATCGCTGGCGAGGAACAATACCGACGGGGCGAGTTCGGCCACATCACCCACCCGCCCTAACGGGAATCCTTCCCCAAGTTCGTGGAGATAATCAGCCAGCGTTTGGCCGGGTTTCAGGTTATCACGCCAGCGCTCGACGTAATGATCGCCGGGACAAATGGCGTTCACCCGAATCCCCTGCCGCGCGTGGTCAATTGCCATTGCTTTGGTCAGCAGTGCCACCGCGCCCTTACTGGCGATGTAAGCCGCCGCATCGCGCCCACCAACAATTGACCAATCCGAACCCATGTTGATAATCACGCCCCTGCCGCGCTTAATCATGTGGGGCAGCACGGCGCGACTCATATAAAACGTGCCGCTGACATTGGTCGCCAGTACATCCTGCCAGACTTCGAGCGACGTTTCCGGCACGGTTCCACTCGGTACAATCCCCGCGTTGTTAAACAGAATATCCATCTGCCCAAAGACCTGAAGCGTTTCGGCGGCTGTCCGCTGACAGTCATCGGGTTGGCGCACATCACAGCCGATAAAATGCGCTGTTCCGCCCTGCCTTTGAATCTGCTCAACCGTTTCCCAACCTTTGGCCGCATTCCGCGCGGCAATCACGACCCGCGCCCCTTCTACTGCGAACAATCCTGCCACCACCCGGCCAATACCGGAGTTCCCGCCGGTAATTAACGCGACTCGATTGTCCAGTTTGCCCATCTCGCCATCCCCTTTTCGCCCATTTCGCGCCTTATCATCCGGTCAATTGCCACCCAATAAGCTATCGCCGACCATCGCGCCCCGGCTGCGGCCCACATGCAGCGGCCCGGTGGGGTTGGCGCTGACAAACTCGACCG
>DATALK010000329.1:0-1988 GCA_036261085.1 Phototrophicaceae bacterium
GGGTCGAGTAGTTTACCGCTGGCCGTGCGCGGTTCGCCCCGGTAAAAACGCTCAAAAATGTGCGGTAGGTCTTTTTTGGTGATCCCCACACCCGTATCCACCACCTGAATCGTGACATTGCGAGCATCGCTGCCGCTTGCCATGACAATAATGTGGCCGCCCGCTTCCGTGTAACGAATCGCATTTTGCAGCAGATGGCCTAACGACCAGCGCAGGCGTTGGTCATCCCCCACCACTTGCAGTCGTTCCACATCGCGCAGCATGACTGTTACATCCAGATGCGCACGTTTCACCTCCGGGGTAATGCCGTTAACCACGTTCCAGATTAATTCTTCCAGGTTCACCGGGTCGCGCCGGATGCTGAAAGCCGAAGCACTCATTTCGGAAATATCGAGCAGTTCCACAATCATCCGGTCAAGAATATCCACATTGCGGCTGAGGGTTTCGAGAAAACGGCGGTTGGGCGCGCGGTCTGTGGGCTGATTCATAATCACATCGCTCATACCCTTGATGACCGCCATCGGGGTGCGGAGTTCGTGAGAAATCGCCGTCACAAATTCATTTTTTAACCGTTCGGACAGCGCATCTCGTGTGATGTCCCGCAGCACAATTAATGTGCCAAGCCGCTGGCCGCTGGTATCCGCCACCGCCGCCACCTGCGCCCCCAGAATGATATTATTGACCTGGATGCGCGTCGGCTCACCCAGCGGCGCCAATTCCGACCCCACCTGCATCACATCCTGATAGGCGTTAAACAGCGTTCCAAGTTCGCTGTCCCAAATGTCCTTGCGGCTGCCAATCAAGCGTTTGGCGGCCTCATTCACCAGCACAATGCGGCCTTCCAGGTCTTGCATAATAATGCCCTCGTCAATGGCCGCGAGAATCCCGTTCAGCCGGTCAATTTCCAGATCACGCCGCTTGACCGCCCGCTGCAACTGCCGGTTGCGTTCGCTCACCTCCCGGGCCGCGGGTTTCGCGGGCTGCCGGGAACGCCGCCGCAAACTATCATATAACCGGCTGAATAACTGCTCGGTAGCCGTGCCGAGGCTGTTCACGCGATTGATCGCGCCGCTGATTTCCTGGGGGTTATTTGCCATGATCCTGCCCTGCTTCACCCGTGTCTCTGAAAAACACGCGAATTTTGAAACGACTTTTCGTCTTAAGGCTGTGTATACTTCCAATTTTAGTATACTAGAGACATCGTGCGTGGCGAAAGTTTGCTGATTTTCCGTGATAAAACTATTATTATTGGGTTAAAGGCAGATGACTCCATAACCAACAAGGAGATAAACTTGTCTACGTGGATGGTGGTTGAGGACGAGCCGGACATCTATGAAGTTCTGCTGGCAATGTTTGAAATGTGGGGCATTGAAGGCGTCGCCTTCGTGGACGGCGAAGAAGCCGTTGCCTGGATCGAAGACGTCAATCAGGGCCGCTTCCAGGGGGAAATGCCGGAACTGGCGCTGTTAGACATCCGGCTGCCCGGTTCCATCAGTGGGCCAATGGTCGGCGACAAACTCCGGCAAAGCCCGGTACTCAAACAGATTGCCATTGTGCTCAGTACGGCTTACAAACTAACACTTGATGAAGAAAAACAGGTCATCCAGCAGGCGGGCGCGGACAAACTGATGTATAAGCCGCTGCCACCGTTTAATAAGTTGCAGCAAGTGCTGGAAGAAGTAATCGCCCTGCGTCGAACCAAAATCGCGCCGAAAACCAACACCTAACCCCGAAGGGATGTCCCGATGGAAAATGTTGCTCCTGCGCGTGCCCTGGCGCGGCACTCTAATGATCTGTTCCAACTGGCGCTGGTGCTGGTTGCTATTGGGATTGTGGTGAGTCTGGTAGCCCTGCTGGGTTTTGCCATCCCGCCGATTCCCCCCAGCCACCCCAGTTTTGGCCTGTTTAACGTGGGCCGAACCCTGCTGCTCCTGGTCGGGCTGGCGGTGGGTCTGCTCGGTCTGGGATTGGCCGTGCGCGCATTCACC
>DATALK010000336.1:0-6882 GCA_036261085.1 Phototrophicaceae bacterium
CGAATCAGCGTGGATTTGCCCGACCCCGATGGGCCAATAATCACGACGACTTCCCGTTCCCGGACTTTCATGTTCACGTCTTTCAAGACGTGGAAATCACCAAACCATTTATTCACATCCCGACACTCAATGATCGTCTCACCCAGGAAGTGTTCGGTTTGTGGTTGTGCTTCTGCCATGTTCCTTGCTCCAATTTACCGGCGGGCCGCGCCGACCCCCGTTTGCTCCACCCACCGACTGACGGTGGACATCGTAAAACTGATGATAAAATAAATGAGGCCAACAAACAAATAGGCTTCGCGCTGCAAACCGCGATACCGCTGCTGGCCGTTAACGATGAAGTCAATAATACCCAGCAGTTCAAATAAGCCCACAATCGAAACCAGCGTGGTATCTTTAAACAGGCTGACAAACTGGCTCATCAACGCCGGGATGATCGCCCGCAGGGCTTGCGGCAGCACAATTAAACGGGTGGACTGAAGGCTGCTCAGGCCCAACGCCGCCCCCGCTTCGATTTGCCCGTGTGACACAATCTGCAAACCGCCGCGCACAATTTCCGCGATATAAGCAGCAGTGAACAGCGTCAGCCCAATCATCATGCGAATCACCTGGTCAATATCGGCACTGGCGGAGATAAAAAACGGCACGACCAGTTTGGCAAAAAAGAGGATGGTAATCAGCGGCACACCCCGTACCACCTCAATAAAAATGGAGGAGACAATACTCACCACCCCCATCTGGCTCCACCGCCCCAAGGCCAGCAGCACGCCTAACGGGAACGAAAAAATAATGGCGACGGCGGTCAAGACCAATGTTAGCAGTAAACCGCCCCAAGTGGCGGTGGCAATCTCCGGGAACGTCTCCGAACCGGTAAAGCCGCGCAGCATAAACCAGCTAATCGGCAGCAGCAGTATCCAGGCCATCACGACCAACCGCGAGACAATTTTGGCCCAATCGCTGTTCCAACGCTTCGCCTTGTATCCTAGCCAACTACCCACACCCGCCATAGCGATTCCCGCAATAAACGGCACTACAATCGCGTTAAAAAATGGCACTAACTGCACCGTCAGATAGGTACTCAGGCTGCGCGAACCTTCAAACCGCAAATCGCGCTCCGCTACCTGACGGCAGTCCGCCGCTGTTGGACATACAGTGGTTGGCAGCGGCCCGTATTTTTCGATTCGCGCGGCTTCCTCGCCCATCTGAGTCGTAAAAGTTGTGACACCATCCAAGCGCACCCAGGCATAACCAGCACGGCTAGTCGCATCTCGTTCGGTCAACACCGTATACCAGCCCGCCGCCGCGAGGGTCACAGTCAACGGTTCCCCTGATGTTTCCGGCGTCGAAGTAGTCGAACCCAGCACCGCTCCCCGCGCATCAACCAGATTGACCGTCAGCCGCAAATCAGACTGGCTTAAGTCGAGCGCGCCCTTAACCACCTGCGTTTTGACGTCATTCCAGATGGAACGCGAATTGCTCAACCCGCCGGTATTTTCAATGAAGCCCACAAATACCGGCGTTTCGGCTTGAGCCGCCGCATTCGTAATTGGCTCCACCTGAATGGTAACCACCTGCCCGGCATCCCCGGTAAACAACATCGGCGCAACGGGTTTGTCCGGCGGCACAACAAACCGGATGCTCGGCGGCGGAAGCTGCGCGGAGCCAACCGGAATAATGACCAGCAGCAGCACGACCACAATCAGCGTCAGCAGCAAGGAGCGCGTGACTTTAGCCCACAGGCTGACACTGATGCCGCCCAGAAACAGCACTACCAACGCCAGCAAACCGACCCGCCAGAGATGTTCCGGCGCATACTGGCCGACCATCAACAAACGCAAATTTGCGGTGACCACCGTCCATTCCGCGTCGCGCAGCGCCCACGCCAGCACCGAGACCAGCACCCAACCCAGCAAAATTGCCATCACCAGCGTTATGACAGAATTGGTTCGGGAGCTGAACAGGTTCGTCCGCAGCCACCCCACCAGGCCAATTGTGAGGGCCGGTGGGCGGCGCGACGGCGGCGGTTCCGTCGGAGCAACATAAAATAAGTTGTCCTGATGCAAAAGATTGCTCATGAAACGTCCCTACCGCACTTTCAATTGCAACCGGCTGTTAAACAGGTTCATGACCAGCGAAATAATGAGGCTCAAAGCCAGATACACCACCATCAAAATCGCAAACAGCGCCACCGATTGCCCCGTCTGGTTATACGTAATGGTGGCAACGTTATAAACATCCACAAAACCAATCGCAATCCCCAGGCTGGAATTTTTGGTCAGGTTCAAATACTGATTCGTTAACGGCGGCACCGCCAGGCGCAGCGCTTGCGGCAAAATAATCTGCGTCAAGGTCTGTCCATTAGACAAGCCCAGAGCGTGCGCCGCTTCAAGCTGGCCTTTCGGGACGGCCTGAATCCCCGCGCGAACAATATCGGCCACAAACGCCGACGTATACAGCGTTAACCCCAGAAACAACGCCACATATTCCGCCGATAAGCTGCTGCCCCCGGTAAAGTTGAAATTACCCATCTGCGGCACTTCTACCATAAACGGCGCGCCGCCGCTTAAAAAGGCCAACACCAGCCCCGCAAGCCCGCATCCCAACACCGCCCCGGCAAAATATTGAAAGCCATGCGCGGGTTTACCAGTTTGTTCATTCAGCCGGACGCGCCAGCGCCATAAACCAATCCCCAGCGCCAGACCCAGCAGCGACAAAACGGTCACATAATCGGCGGTACTGGTTGGAATCAGCGCCGGGTAATATAAACCGCGCCCGCTGATGTATACCGAACCGGGTAGCTGCACCGCCTCTGGCGGGCGTGACGGCAGGGCTTTAATGACCCCACCATAGATAAAAAATAACTGTACCAGCATGGGGGTATTACGAAAGACTTCCACATACACGGTGGAGACATTCCGCGCCAACCAATTGGCCGACAATAAACCCACCCCGACCAGAATGCCCAGAATGGTAGTCGCTATCAACGATAAGCTCACGACACGCAGCGTATTGGTTAGCCCCGTCCCCAGCGCCCGAAAAACGGTATCAGGCTGCAACAGCGGCGCAGTTGCTAAGGTTGAACCAATTACCGGAAGATTATTCAAAAAATCCAGCGGTTCGCTGGGACTGGGGCCTTCCGTTAATTCCGTTCCGAAGTTACGGCCAATCACCCCAAAGTTGATATTCAAACCACTCTGGGCCAAATTGGTTTGCAGGTTATTTGCCAGCGTAAAGGCCACCAGCAAAATAACTACCAGGAACACAATCTGGATAAAATCGCGGATAAAAATAACATTGCGATAAAAAGGAATTCTTGTTCGGCGCTGCAATTGCAAGGCATTCACCAGTACCACCGCTGCCAATGGCAGGCAAATTATCAGGCTGAACAGCACCCCCTGAATGGCAATCGGCAGGTCTGAACCGGTAAAAACCGTCGGCCAGGCCAGCACCACCAGCAGCATATAAACCAGCGCCACCACCCGCCAGAACGTTCCATTGCCCAGCAGCACCCGAAAAGCCGATGTGGGTTTATTCGGCAGGCGACTGGCGGCCAGATCCGCCGTTGTTACAAAATATTGGACTTCCGAAGAAGATTTTATTCCATCAGACATAACTCACTCCCGCCCCAGGTTCGCTGCTGGTAAAAGCAGTTCCGCCCAAACACGCGGTCTGGGCGGAAGCTGGACTTCACCACAAAACGGACTTACCGCCAGGCAGGCGCGTAAATCAGGCCGCCCTCAGTATAGGCCGCATTCAGTGTCCCAGCGCGATCAATACCAATCGGCGTAATATGACGATCATAAATTTCGCCGTAGTTGCCCACAGCCTTGATGACCTTCACCGCAAAGTCATCGCTTAAGCCCAGGAAACCACCCAATCCGCCTTCATTCCCGATAAAACGGGAAATGGTCGGGTTTGAAACATCAGCGGTCTCAATCGTGGCTGATGTCAGCCCCAATTCCTCCGCCTGGAAGGTCGCATAGACCGTCCACCGGATGACATTACCCCACTGTTCATCACCTTCCAACCAGAAGGGGGCCAGGGGTTCTTTAGACAGGGTATCCGGCAGCACCAGGTACTGGCTAGGATCATTAGCGGACGAACGCAGGCTCGCCAACTGGCTTTTATCGCTGGTAATCACGTCGCAGCGTTCCGCTTCAAAGCCGCTGAAGCTGTCCGTCGAGGTTTCAAACGGAATCAGTTCAAATTCCAGCCCGCGACTCTTCATCGCATCGGTGATATTCAGTTCTGTCGTCGTACCGGTCAGCGTACAGAAGCTCGCGCCGCCCAGATCATCAATCGAGGCCACGCCCAGGCTGGTACGAACCATCAAACCCTGGCCGTCATAAAAAATAACCGGGCCAGCATCCAACCGCAGATCCGTATCACGGCTGAAAGTGGAAGTTGCATTGGCAAACAAAACGTCAATCTGCCCGGATTGCAGCGCGGCAAACCGTTCCGCCGGAGTGACCGTCACAAATTGCAGATTGTCCGCCGTCACTTCACCAAAAATGGCCGCCGCCACCGCGCGGCAGTAATCCGCATCAAAGCCGGTGATTTCACCAGTGTCCGCATTCAGGAACGAAAAGCCGGGCAGCGTGCCGTTCGTGCCGCAAATGAGTTTGCCGCGCGCCAGCACTTCCGCCAGCTTACCCGTCGGTTCGACCTGCGCGCTGACCATCCCACCCAGGCTTGCCAGCAGCACCAGCACCGTCACCACGACCATCAGGCTGCGAAAAACTTTCATGTGCCAAAACTCCTTTTACTATTCCCCTAAGAATCCAGCAGGACAAAGATATTATAACAACTTAGCGAACTTGTACAAAAGGTAAGAGTACACAATGATGAACCTATCCAAATTGGGCAGATTTAATCTTTGCGTAAGTGCCGTCTTCTGCTGTCATTACCGGGCAAAGAATTCTTCTCTGTCTACTATTCACAACCCTGACTTTTAATATTCCCGCACGCCGTGATAACACTGGTCACAGATGCCGTAGGCATGATTCTTCGGCAAGCGGCGGCCACACCGGGCACACCGGCGTACCGCTTCGATTTTGTGCCGTAGCGCCTCATCAATCAGCAGCGTCCATTCAGAACGGGTTTCCCGCACCTGAAGTTCATCCGGCGCGGCCCCATGAAACTCCCGCCGACTGCCCAGCCACAAATACACATCCGCGCAGGCAATACAAATTTCCGTCTCTTCCAAATGGATTTGGTCATGAATGCGGCGCGGCGGCGCGGGCGGCAGCGGCATTGGGCGCGCGGTCAGAATCGCGGACGCACAGGTGCGCCAATAGGTGCGCGTGGTCTGGCGCGTCGGCGCGCTGATGAGCCGCAGCGCGCTGGCTAATCCTAGATACTCGACCTCGTCATCCCGTAACATTTGCGCCAGTTCAATCGGTTCATTCAGATTGGCGGTTTTTAACACATCGCGGAGATAATCGGGAATCGATCCCAACTGCATCCACTGGCGGAGGCGCTGTCCCAACGAACCGGACAACATTTCCAGCGCCTCAACACTGGGCATCACCCGCGCATGGGTCAGCGCGGGCGGCGGCGCAACAAATAAATTCCGCACTTGCTCATGGTCAATCCGGCGAATGGCTCCCACTTCTCCACCTTCCGACAAGCCGTAACGGCCTGCCCGCCCGCCGATCTGCTGCACTTCACCAGGAGTCAGCGTGCGCACTTCGTGTCCATCAAATTTTTCAATTTCATAAAAGCAGACATAATCCGCCGGAAGATTCAACCCCATACCCACCGCATCCGTCGCCACACAAATTTCCGTCGTCCCATCCGCAAAACGATCCGACTGGCGGCGGCGCACTTCCGGCGGCAGACTGCCATAAATCACGGAGACACTGCGCCGCGCGGTTTCCAGCATCGTTTTCAGTTCCAGCACCATCGCCCGCGAAAAGGCGACCAGGATAGTACGCGGCGGCAGCTTTTCCAAGCGGAACGGTTTTTCGGTCACCCGCGCTTCGGCTAACCGCTGGTGTTCCACCACATTGACCGGCAGGGAAACCGCCCGCGCCAGTTTTTCTACCAACTTCCGCGCTGTGAATGGGCCTAAAACATGAATTTCCGGCGCTTCCGCCTCCATTAAAGCGCGCACCCAGGCCCACCCGCGTTCTGGGTCGGCCAACATTTGCGCTTCGTCAATGACGACACAATCACCGCTGTTTTGCGCGTTAAACATTTCTACCGTCGCCGCCGTAATCCGCGCCCCATCAACCGAAATCCGCTCTTCGCCGGTCAGCAGATTACAGGGCACGCCGCGTTCATTCAGCCGGTCAAAAACCTCAAACGCCAGCAGGCGCAGCGGGGCCAGATACCATCCACTACCCGCCGTCGCCAGCGCTTCCAGCGCGTGATGGGTTTTGCCGCTGTTGGGCGGCCCCAGACGCAAAATCACCTGCTGGCCTTCGCGCCCCTCATGCTGCCACGTCGGAAATACGGACAGCAACCGCTCCCGCAGTTCCGCCCGCTGTCGCCGTTCTTCTTCCTGCTGTACCCGCAGTTGTTCCGTGATGCGCGCCTGCTCTTCCATGTAAGCCTTATGGCGCTCTACCTGCCATTCAATCTTTTTCAGCTTCCAGGTCTCACGGAATTCCCGCAGATGCAGCGGCAGCCCCCACTTCCCCATCACCTGTTCCCAACGGGGTGATGTGCGGCTGAGACCGGCTTTGTGCAGGCGGTAACGCGCCGCCGAATAACTCAATCCGGCCACTAAGGCCACTTCGCGCGCCGTCAGGACTTCGCTGCCGGTAAAACGCAGCGCATATTCCGGGTCGGTATAGGCTTGTTCTACCTCGGCGGCTGGAATCCGGGTGCTGCCTTGCGGGTCGGTAAAAGCAGAAATACGCTGGTCACGCACCGCCT
>DATALK010000358.1:0-2809 GCA_036261085.1 Phototrophicaceae bacterium
CTATGAAAATAATACAACATTCTCAAAATAGCATTCTCGCCCGCACTTGAAAATCGTACTTTAGGGGCATTTACAATTTTTGTATCATTTAGAGCTATCCATATCGAACCAAGTGTTCGCGTTTCGGCGTTGGCTTGTGGCACAATTCCCCTCAAATCAGGAACCAATGGGATAATAACCAATGACCTTTAACTTTGATGAAATCATTGACCGCCGTGGGACGAGCAGTTTTAAGTGGGATTGGTATGGCGACGAGGTACTGCCGCTGTGGGTGGCCGACATGGATTTTACCGCGCCGCCGCCGGTGATAGCCGCGCTGCGGCAGCGTGTCGAACACGGCGTTTTTGGGTATGAGTTCGACCCGAAACCCCTCAAAGCGACTATTCAGGAGCGGCTGCTGCGTTTATACGGCTGGGAAGTGCAGCCGTCGGAGATTGTTTTTCTGCCGGGGATTGTTGCCGCTTTTAACGCGGTTTGCCGGGCGGTGGGCGCAGTAGGTGATAGTGTTATCATGCAGACACCGGTTTATCCGCCATTCCTGAGCGCGCCGGGCAATTATGGCAAGACCGCCATCACCGCCGATTTAGCCGTCAGTACTAGCGGGCGACTGCTGCGTTATGACATTGATTTTGACGTTTTTGAAAACGCTATCCAGCCGAACACCCGCCTGTTTATGCTCTGTAATCCGCATAATCCCGTCGGGCGCGTTTTCACCTGCCCGGAACTCGAACGGCTGGCGGCCATTTGTGAGCGGCACAATCTCATTATTTGCTCGGATGAAATTCACTGCGACCTGCTGCTGGACGGCCACCGGCACACCCCCATCGCGTCCCTCGCGCCGGAAGTGGCCGCACGCACGATTACGTTGATGGCGCCCAGCAAGACGTTTAACATTCCGGGTCTTGGCTGTGGTTTTGCCATCATCCCGAACCCGGAACTGCGCCAACAGGTGCAGGCGGCGGCGGATGGAATCGCCGGCCATGTGAATGTAATGGGTTTTACCGGAACGCAGGCCGCCTATCAGTTGGGGCAGCCCTGGCTGGATGACCTACTGCCATACCTGACCGCTAACCGGAACTTTGTCACCGATTATGTTCAAACGCATTTCCCCGGCGTGACTCTGACGCAGCCGGAAGGCACGTATCTCTCGTGGCTGGACTGGCGCGGCGTGGCCCTGCCGGAGAATGCTTACAACTTCTTCCTCAAAAACGCGCGGGTGGCCTTGAATGATGGGGCGGCGTTTGGTCCCGCCGGAGCCGGTTTTACCCGGCTGAACTTTGGCACGCCGCGCGCCACCTTGCTGGCGGCGCTGGAACGGATGTGGGTTGCATTGGCGGCGGTTACGGCCAACCCGGCGCATTAAACCAGAAGAACACGCTCTGCAAATGACTTGATTAATAACATCGTTAAGGATTGCGCCGCTAATAAAACGATAACTTGATCTTTAACGATGTTTTCCTGAAAGATAAATAAAAGCGCAACTTAATATTCTGCAACTAATACTATTGCCGGAGGAAAAAATGCTGCAACAGTCAGATGTTCAGGGCCGTCTCCGTTTACTGCGTTACGGTTTGATTGTCATCGTGGTCGTCACGTTTCTTGTCAGCCTGCTGGCGCCATTCGCTGCGCTGCGGAATGTCGCTGGGACGCCGATCACGGATTTTCTGGGAACCGCTATTCTGTTTACCCTGATTGTGGCGATAGTTGCGGTTATCGTCTATTTTGGGTATCATTATCTGCTAACCAAAACTTGGCCGTTTGGCCTGGGTGGGAAGGGCGGCGCAAGCAGTTAACTCCCCCCAGGAAAAACTCATCAGGCTGGTGCTTCCCCCCGCACTGGCCTGATATTTTTTTAGGCCCTAAACACCAAAAACGGCCTGGGTGCTGCCTTTTCAGGGCACCCAGGCCGTTTGATTCAGTTATTCGGCGGGCCGCTTAGTTGGCGGTCAGCGCCAGTTGGAAATTGCTGTCAATGTCTTCGTATTCGTAGTCAATGGATTGGGCGGTCACAGCGGCAATATACAGCGCATCGTCATCGGTTTTAAACGACGCCGACATGGTGACATCCTTGATCGCCCCGGCGGTTGCCATCAGGTGCAGCACACCGGCTTCATCCGCCCACAGAATGTCCAGCGACGGGGAATAATCGCCGTCTAGCTGCATGTAGCTCAGGGTGATGTCCTGGGCATTGGGCAGAGTGAAGTACTGGTCGTAGCTGTCGTTGCTGATGTTGCCTTCAACTTCAGCGCCATCTTCCAGGGCTTCGGCTTTAATCACGCGCAGCAGGAAGGGGCCGGTGCTATCAGAGTAGCTGCCGCGGGAGGCAACGACGGTATATTCACCGCTTTCCTCGGCCACAAACCCCACCACACTGACATCACTGTTGGAATCTTCGGTGGCATCCGCAATCGGACGGCCATCGGGCGACAGCACTTTGGCTGCGAGGGAATACAGGTCGCTGTCGGGTGCGTGGCGCATTTCCACGACGACCACATCGCCTTCATCAATCTTGATGGTGTAGTTGATTTCGGTGGCGTCCGAGGTCAGTTCACCTTCCACCAATTGACCATATTCCACCGGGGTGGCTTCATCCTGGGCATAAGCGACGGCGGCAATCATGAGAACGGTGAGCAGACCGAAAATGATGAGCAGACGTTTCAACATGAGCAAGTCCTTTCAACATGGGAATATACTACGCTTAGAATAGCACAAAAACGGATTGTTGTGGTGCAAATTCTTATAAATAGGTAGTAAAAAATTGTATAGAAAATTACGGCCTCAATAACAACCACAACTGGTTGAGAAGCTG
>DATALK010000368.1:0-9414 GCA_036261085.1 Phototrophicaceae bacterium
GAAACAGGCTTTCCAGTTTTTCGGGATAAGTAATGGTTACCACCTGGGGAATTTCCAAGCGGGTGGTGATCTCATCCGGCTCGTCACCGCTGTGGGGGCCAATTTCAGGCTGGAAATGAATCCAGTAAAATTTCAGATTGGCCGCCATGGGGGTCAGACCGCCGTGCTGCCGCCCCGGCCACAGGTGCAGCGTTTGCCCCGCCTTGACTTGAAACGTGCAGTTTTCCTCCCACATATCCAACTGCCCCTGTTTGATAAAGATGATTTCGTGGGAATCAATCACGCGCGTGGGATGGGGGCCTTTCCCCCGCGAAATGAACAAACCCGCATTTTGGGCCGTAATTGGGCAGACAATTGGGAGGTAAAAAACACTATTGGCATTCATAATATCGGTAAACTCCGCTCGTGTCGGAATCGTCCTGGTATTATACCGAGTTGCAGCGTTTTCAGCGAACCGGAGTTGACTTAGAGTTATAAGCAGAGTTTTGTGAAAATTGCTTATGTAAAAAGGTAAAACTCATGGTCACTTTAGCCAATCATCTGGCGGCGGTCCCGCATCAGGGCGTCTTTATCGGTGGTGGTTTTTGGGGTGATCGTCTCCAGACCAACCGTACCGCGACTATCCCCGCTATTTATGAACAACTCCGTAAAACGGGCCGCCTGGACTCCTGGAAACTGGAACCGCACGAAAAACCCAAACGGTATGTCGTGATTCGGATGTTCTGGGATTCAGATACGGGCAAGTGGCTGGAAGCCGTTGGACACAGTTTGCGCCACCATCCCGACCCGGAACTGGAACACGAGGCGGATGAACTGATCCGCCAGATTCAGCAGGCGCAGCAGCCGGACGGCTATCTGAACACCTATTTCACGGCCATCGAACCGGGTAAGCGCTGGACCAATCTGCGTGACTGGCATGAGATGTATAACGCCGGTCACATGATTGAAGGCGCGGTGGCGTATTATCAGGCTACCGGCAAACGGGATATTCTGGATGTGCTGGCCCGCTATGCCGATCATATCATTGAACGATTTGGCCCCCAGGAGGGGCAAAAACGCGGCTACCCCGGCCACCCGGAACTGGAACTCGCGCTGGTCAAGCTGTACCACGCGACGGGCGAAGAACGGTATCTGCATCTCGCCAAATATTTCATTGACGAGCGGGGCCAAGCGCCGATTTACTTTGATGTTGAAGCCCGCGAGCGCGGCGAAGACCCGGAAGATTTCTGGGCGCAGACCTATCGTTACTGCCAGGCCCACGAACCCATCCGTGACCAGCAAACCGCTACCGGCCACTCAGTCCGGGCCTGTTATCTGTATGCCGGTGTAGCCGATATTGCCCGCGAAACCGGCGACCAGAGCTTGCTGGAAACCTCGCGCCGGTTGTGGGACGATTTGACGCAGCATCAGATGTATATCACCGGTGGACTTGGCCCGGCGCATTCCAATGAAGGGTTTACCTTCGCTTACGATCTGCCCAACGAAACCGCTTACGCCGAAACCTGCGCTTCCGTGGCCCTGGCTTTCTGGGCGCACCGGATGTTCCATCTCGACCCGCAGGGCCGGTATCTGGATGTGCTGGAACGTGCGCTTTACAACACGGTGGTGGCCGGGGTTTCGCTCGAAGGCGATCACTTCTTTTACGCCAATCCGCTCACTTCCTATCCGAATGTGAACCCCTATGAGGCGTTTAGCGGCATTACATCCGCCCGCTACTACCGCCGCGAGGAGTGGTTGACCTGCCCCTGCTGCCCACCCAATCTGGCACGATTGCTTGCCAGCCTGGGTGACTACTTCTATTCCGTAACCCCGGATACGCTGTATGCCCATCTTTATAACCAGAACCAGACAAAATTCCAGATGGCCGGTCAGACCGTTCAGATCGAACAACAGACCCATTATCCCTGGGACGGGGATATTCAATTCACCGTTAAAACGGCGGCTCCGGTTGAATTCACGCTGGCGGCGCGCATCCCCGGCTGGTGTCGCGGTTATCACCTGGAAGTGAACGGCACACCGGTCAACGCCGTCATCGTGGACGGTTATGCACGCATCAAACGCCTTTGGGCGGACGGCGATCAGGCCCGGTTGGTGTTGGAAATGCCAGTTGAGCGCATGGTCGCCAACCCGATGGTGCGGCAGGATGCCGGTCAGGTCGCGCTGCAACGCGGCCCGCTGGTCTACTGCCTGGAAGAAGTGGATAACGGCCCAGGGCTGGCAAATGTGGTTTTGCCACCCGAAGCCGCGTTGAAAGTCGCTTTTGACGCGGAGCTGTTAGGAGGGGTGGTGGTTATCACGGGCGAAGCTGTCCGCCGGGAACCGCAGCCCTGGCGCGGCGACCTGTACCAACCCCAGGCCGTTCAACCCATCCTTGACTCAAAATTCACCTTTAAAGCGATCCCATACGGTTTCTGGGCCAATCGTGAGCCTGGAGAAATGCGCGTTTGGCTCCGCGAATCCTAAGTGCAAATAAGAAAATATTCCAGAGGGCGACCTATATGCTTTTTACAAAATAAGTGGACGGACACCCCGTTGGGTGTCCCTACGAGTATCCGATTTTGTAGGGACGGGCAGCAGTCCGTCCGCCACCTAATCACCGTATTGAATGGCTAAATTGCGTTTAGGTTGCCCTTATCACTCAAGACTCTGGATGAATAAATTGAGGAAAGGAGCGCAATGGCACGATTTCGCAGGGCGTCATCCAATCTGATCAGCAAGTTGAATTAGTTTATATAAGGAGTTCTTTGTCATGTCCAAGAAACTTTCGCGTCGAGATTTCTTAAAAATCAGTGGTTCATCGGCGGCGCTGGCCGCTTCCAGTCTGCCGCTCAGTGGGCTGCTGCGGGCCGCGCCGTACCGCCAGGACATCACCAATATTGTTTTTGGTGGCTGGGGTGCGACTGCCGAAGATAACGGCGTCCAGGCCGCGATTGCCGAGTTTGAGAAGCTGAATTCCGATATCAAGGTGCAGTGGCAGCTCACGCCCCAGGCGGCGGACTACATGCAGCAGCTCCTGACCAATGTTGCCGCCGGAACCGCACCGGATGCCAGTTTTATCACCTCCGATGCTTATGAAACCCTCGCCAGTGGCGGCCAGTTGCTGGACATCACTGACCAAATTACGAGCGACCCAGAATTGGGTCAAGCGGACTACTTCTTCCCACAAGAAGCAGTTCGATGCGCCGATGATGACGGACGTTGGCACGGGATTGGCTCAACCTGGGTCGCGGCCCAAACTTACTACAATGCGGACTTGTTTGACAAGGCCGGAATCACGCCTCCGGGCTTTAAAGATGAAGAACTGTGGAATTGGGATACCTTCATTGAAAACGCCAAACAACTGACGGTAGATGCCAATGGCCGCCATCCCGATGACGCCGGTTTTGATCCCGACAATATCCAGCAGTGGGCCGTTGACTGGCCTTTGGGGAACTTTGTGATCCCCGTCGGCGCGGTCTATTCCAATGGCGGCGAATGGATCAAGGACGGCAAGGTGGTTCTGGACAGCCCCGAAGCGATGGAAGCGCTGCAAAAACTGGCCGATCTGGTTTACGTGCATCATGTTGCGCCGCGCACCGCCGCGATGTCCGACCTGGGCATGACCAATACCCAGATGGTGGACAGCGGACGGCTGGCAATGGCGATTGACGGTTCGTGGGCGCTGTCGTGGATGAATCCCTCAACCATGACCAACGTCAAGCTGGGAACCGGCGCGATTCCCTACCTTAAAAAACCTGCCGACTACATGCAGGCGCATTTCCACTCCGTCCTTAGCTCATCGCAGCACCCGGAAGAAGCCTGGAAATTCGTGCGCTTCCTGGCGACCCCCTTCTATACCCTGTCGTTTATGAAGATTGGGCTGTGGCTACCCAGCCAGATGGCGCAGGTTACCCCTGATGGTCTGAAAACATGGCTGACCGAGGGTGTCCATCCCGCCAACTACGCCGATTTTGTCACCGATTATCTGCCGAAACACGGCGTGGTCGCGCGGATTCCGGCGGGCTACATTGAAGCCAACAATAACTTCCTGGTCCCGGCCATTCAGGCTATCGCGGACGGGACACCGGTTGAAGAAGTGATGCCGGATGCGGTGAAGAACGCCAACGATGTGATCGCCGCCGCGCAATAAACTCAAAGCCAGTAAGTTGGCCGAGAGCCGGTGGTGACGGGTTGTCCTACCGGCTCTTGACCAGCCGCAGTCAGTGGAAGTGATCTTATGGCAACTCAAACAACGGCTTCTCCCCCCTCCGGCTTTTGGCCGCTACGCAACCGGCATTTGACGATGACCCAACGGCGCACCATCACGGGTTACATCTTCATCATGCCGTTCATTCTAGGGTTTTTGTTCTGGTTTCTCATCCCGGCGCTGGGTGCAGTTTATCTCACCTTCCAAAAATGGAATCTCATCAGCCCGCCCCAGTTTGTTGGCCTGCAAAATATTGAACACCTGTTTGATGACCCGCTTCTCCCGCAATCGCTGAAAGCAACGTTTCTTTTTTCCTTTATTTCCGTTCCGCTCACGCTGCTGCTCAGTTTTTTTCTGGCAAGCCTCATCAACCGGAATTTTCGCGGCATTGCCATTTTCCGAACGATCTACTATCTACCGAGTATTGTCCCGGCCATTGCGACGGCGTTATTGTGGGCCTGGATGTTTAATACCGAATTTGGCCTGGTAAATGTCATCATTCGCGGTTTGGGCGGCGCCAAAATCCCCTGGTTGCAAAGTACCACCTGGGCGATTCCGGCGTTTCTGATCCTCAGTCTATGGGCGGGTGCGGGCGGCCCGATGATTATTTTCCTGGCCGGTTTACAGGGCATCCCTGACATCTATTATGAAGCGGCGGAAATTGACGGCGCTGGCCCCTGGGCCAAACTCCGGCATATCACCCTGCCGATGATTTCACCGATCATCTTCTTCAATTTTGTGTTGGGGATTATTAACGCCTTTCAGTCCTTCACGGTGGTTTATCTGGTCACGAGCGGCACCGGCGGCCCCGAAAATGCCACCTTGTTCCTGGTGCTTTACATCTACCGAACCGGCTTCCGCAACCAGAACATGGGTTATGCTTCGGCACTCTCGTGGGTTCTCTTTGTCATCCTGGCCGTTCTGTCATTCATCATCTTTAAATACCTCGGCAGCCGGATTTATTACGAGAATCCGGGTGATTAAGTAAAGGAGGGCCATCCCATGAGTACCCTTGACCGTATGACCGCCGATGATCGAATCATGGCAACGCCCATTGACACGGGCAATTCCCGTCCCAGCGGTAAAGTCTGGAACGGACTCTCCATGATAACGCTGGTCGTGATGGCCTTTATCATGGTCATGCCCTTTGTGTGGTTGGTGAGCAGTTCGCTTAAATCCCAAACGCAGATTTTCAGTTATCCGCCCCAGTGGATTCCCGATCCCGTTCATTTCGAAAATTACAGCCGGGCTTTGACCATCAAGCCGTTTGGCCTCTATCTGGTTAACACGTTAAAAATCGTGGCGCTGAACGTGGTGGCTGTTGTGTTTTCGGCCTCCTTTGTCGCTTATGGCTTTGCCCGGATTAAATTTCCGGGGCGCGATTTCTGGTTCGGCATTGTTATGGCGACCTTGTTTCTCCCCTACGCCGTTTTAATCGTGCCGTCTTTTATGATCTTTACCAAACTTGGTTGGGTAGATACGATCCTGCCGCTGACCGTGCCGCTGTTTTTTGGCGGCGGGGCCTTTAATATCTTCCTGCTGCGCCAGTTCTTCCGCACCATTCCCGAAGAATTAGCCGATGCCGCGCGGATAGATGGTTGCAGCGAGTTTGGCATCTACTGGCGTATTATGATGCCGCTGGCAAGACCGGCGCTCATTACCGTTGGTATCTTCACCTTCCTCAACGCCTGGAATGATCTGCTTGGCCCCATCATTTATCTGCGTTCGCCACAAAACTTTACGGTGGCGGTGGGGCTGTCCTCTTTCCGCAGTACCCTGGATGTGAGTTGGGACTTACAACTGGCGGCCACCACTGCGGTGATTATTCCGGTGGTGCTGCTGTTCTTCTTTACCCAGCGCTACTTCATCAAGGGCATTGTGATGACCGGGTTGAAGGGTTAGTCGTCCGACAAGATTAATTGCCAGGGTGTAGGGGCGGCCCAATGTGGCCGCCTCGTGGTAGCGCGCCCATACGGACAGCTTTGGGCCGCACATGGGCGCTCCACCACCGCCTAGAACGCGATAATCAGCGCGATGGGCAGGGCCAGGACGGAACAAATCATCACGCCTTTGAGGTAATTACGCCAGTGCATCCCCAGGTCATCAAAGAGATATTCCAGACCTTCGGTGCCCGGGAGGATGGCAAAGCGGGGTTTCAGTCGGGCCAGCAGCAGGTAATCCAGCACCACCGCGTCAAACAGATTCACGAAGTTCAACATCAGCGCGATATGCACATAGGCGGTCAGCAGCGAAACCGTCCCGCCGTTGGCAATCAGCAACCGCGAACCGGCATAAGCCAGCGCGCCGCCGCACGCCAGCACAAATAAGGCCGTCAAAACGTACTGGGCTAGTTTTTCGCGGCGGGTCAGCGGCGGCACTTTGGCGCGCATTTCCGCCGGATAATCTTGCAGCCACAAACGCGGATTCAGATAGAGCGATCCCATCACCACCAGCGTAAAAACGGCGGTGAGCAGCAGGCTGTCCATTAAAACCTGAGCGAATGAGAGTGTCATCATTTCCCTCCATTTCGGTTGATATAGTTCTATTTTAGTCTTATCTAAATAAAAGTCAATATAAATCTAAATAAATCGGACTTTAAGCGGAAATGGAGATCAGCCAAAAGGCGGACACACGGGGACAACCTTCAATTCATGGGGTGGGATATGAATTGTTGAGAACCTTTTTCGCCCTCACTCCTGCGAAGTGTCCCTCTCTCCTTGAGAGTGATTTTAAAACCGACAGTGTTTTGTTTTCTCCCATTCACTCTGACGCGGAGCAGAAGAGGCCGGGAGTTGAGGGCCAAAACCGCGATAAATTTGTTTGATGCCCACCCTCAGCGCGTTATCCGTCGGCCATCAATCAGTTTTAATAATCCTCTTATCCGTTCCAACGCTCTTTTTGTCCGGCATTGGGTATCTTCAATGACGTTAGTTATTCAGGAGGTCACACTTGAAACTTGGAAAACTGCGATTGATCGGCTTACTGCTGGCCGGAATACTCCTGCTCACAGGCGTGCAGGCGCAAGCCAATTTGCCCCTCGATACGATACAACTGCCACCCGGCTTCAGTATCAGTTTGTACGCGGCGGACGTGCCGGGGGCGCGTTCCCTCAATTTAAGTGAAAACGGTACGCTGTTTGTCGGCACGCGCGGCAGCAAAGTTTACGCCGTCACGGATGCTGATGGCGACCAGCAGGCCGATCAGATGCGTGTGATTGCTGATGGCCTGAATTCACCCAACGGCGTTGCCTTCCATGATGGCGCATTGTATGTCGCCGAACTGGGGCGCGTGATCCGCTTTGATGACATCGAGGCCAATCTGGACAATCCGCCCGCGCCGGTAGTGGTTAAAGATGGCTTTTATGTTGGCGAAGGTGGGCTGCACGCCTGGAAATTTATCGCCTTTGGGCCGGATGGCATGTTGTATGTGCCTGTCGGGTTTCCCTGTAACGTCTGCGCCGACAGCGACCAATACGGCATTTTGGCGCGTATGAATCCCGATGGAACCGGACTGGAGACCTTCGCCAGCGGCATTCGAAACACGGTAGGTTTTGACTGGCAGCCGGAAACCGGCGCATTGTGGTTTACGGATAATGGCCGCGATTGGCTGGGCGATGACCAACCCCCGGACGAACTCAACCGTGCGCCTTACGCTGGATTGCATTTTGGTTTTCCGTACTGTCACGCCGGGACGATTGCTGACCCGGATTTTGGTTCCCGGCGAAGCTGTGACGAATTCACGCCGCCCGCGACGAATCTGGGGCCGCATGTCGCTGCGCTGGGAATGCGTTTTTATACTGGCGATCTGTTCCCGGCGGAATATGCCAACCAGATTTTTATCGCCGAACACGGCTCGTGGAATCGCACGACGCCGATTGGCTATCAGGTATCGCTGGTCCGATTGGACGAAACGGGCGCAGTGACGGCCTATGAACCGTTTGCCACCGGTTGGTTACAATCGGGCGGCGCGTGGGGCCGTCCGGTAGATGTGCTGGTGATGCCGGATGGCGCGCTGCTGGTTTCTGACGATCAGGCCGGGGTGATTTACCGGATCAGTTATAACGAAGCGTGACGACGTGATTTAGGGACCGAACCAATGGGCAGCCATTTCGCGCTGCCCTTATTTTCTCACCGGGTGATTTTCGTCAGCCGTTATCCGCCGCGCCCGTACCCTTGATTGGGATCAAACCGGCCTCAAAAACCCACCCCGTCTCTCCGCCGCCCCACTCAAATCTTGACGATCAGGAGCGGGTCGAATACTCTAAGGGTAACTATCGCCGCCGCAAAGGCGGGTATAGTTCTCTTGAAATGTTGGAATTTGAGGCTTATGCAAATCAAACGCGATTATTCGCAGCCGTTTTTTAGCAACCGCCGCCGTCGTCGTTTTAACTTTCGCTTTTTATTGGTGTATCTGGCGGTGCTGGCCGGTTTCCTGTTTTTTGTGAATTCCCAGTTTGACCGCCTCCAATTGATGGCCCTGGACGCGGTGGGCATGGCCCCCACCGCCACCCCGTTTGCCAGTTGGTATGCCGCGCAGGGGTATGATGCGTTTCTGGTGGGCAAACTGGATGATGCCGCCAAAGCCTTTGAACAGGCGGTCAGCCAGCAGCGGAATAATGTCAGCTATCTGTATGAATATGGCCGCCTGCTGATTGAACTCAATAAACCCGGCTATCCCGAAAAGGCGATTGAATTGGGCGATCAGGCCATTCAGGCCGCGCCCAACGACCCGCGCGGTTATACCATTAAAGCGGGCGGGTTGGTCTGGTCGGATGATCCGGCAGCGGCGGTTCCGGTAGCCTTAACCGGTCTGGAAGCCGACCCGAATTTTGCGCCGCTGCACGCGGTGCTGGCGCGGGCCTATACCACCATTGGCCGCTACCAGCAGGGCCTTAATTACGGCGAGTCGGGGGTACAGCTCGACCCCATGAACATTGATGCCCGCCGCGCTTATGCCTATGCGCTTATCTGGGTCGGGGAACGGGAAGAAGCCACCCGCCAACTGGAAGACGCCGTGACCATTAATCCGAATCTGCCCACCGCTTATTTTGAACTGGCGGCCCAGTATCGGGCGGCGGAAGAATACGAATTGGCGGTAGCGACTTATGAACGAATTCTGTCCCTCGACCAGTTTAATACCAAAGCGCTGCTGCGTTTATGTGAGACCTTCTCCCAGGTGCGCGATGATGCCCAGGCCCAGGGTTACTGCGAAGATGCCATTAGTATTGA
>DATALK010000379.1:0-4044 GCA_036261085.1 Phototrophicaceae bacterium
CAGGTTATGCAAATAGTCATTCGGGCAAATGGGAATTTAATGTGTTGTGGTTGTCATCTCTGGCCGCGCGCCTGTAGCCCGGAAGCGTCTGGTTAACTTTGACGACAAATTGACCTGCCCGCCCCGGCCTACGCGCCGGGGCTTTTTTATTTCAGGAGCCGACCCCATGGCAAAACCGAATCCCGAACAGTTGAAAGCCGAGAGTCAGGGCTTGCGCAGCACGTTGGCGGCAGAACTGGAAACCAGCGCCAGTCACTTTACTTCAGCCGCCGAGAAGATTCTGAAGTTTCACGGTGTTTACCAGCAGGAAGACCGCGATCTGCGCAAACAGGATCGGGCGGGCGACCATCACCAGTTTATGATTCGCACCAAGTTACCGGGCGGCCAATTGACCGCCGAGCAGTATTTGACCCATGACCGGCTGGCGTCGGACTATGCCAATGGCACGCTGCGGATTACAACGCGCCAGGATTTTCAACTGCACGGAGTGTTAAAAGGCGATTTACGCTCCAGCCTTCAGGCGTTCAACGAGGTACTGGTGACAACGTTAGGGGCGTGCGGCGACATCGTGCGGAATGTGATGGCTTGCCCTGCGCCGACATCTGACCCACAACGGTTGGCAGTACAGAATTTTGCGTTCCAACTCACGCGCGCGTTGTATCCCCGCACCAGCGCTTATCACCAAATCTGGCTGGACGGCGAAGAGATGATTAACGATCAGGTGGTGGAAGACCCGCTGTACGGCACAACCTATCTGCCGCGCAAGTTCAAAATTGCCATCGCTTATGCCGGTGATAACTGCGTGGATGTGTATACCAACGATGTGGGGCTAGTCGCGTTGTTTGATGAGGCCAACACGCTGACGGGTTTTAATCTGCTGGCCGGTGGCGGCATGGGGATGACGCACAACAATGATGCCACCTATGCGCGACTGGCGGATGAAATCGGTTTTATCACGCGCGATCAGGTGGTTGAAGTCGTTAAAGCGATTGTCACCATTCACCGGGATTTTGGGGATCGGGCAGACCGGAAACATGCGCGCCTGAAATATATTCTGCACGAACGGGGGGTGGATTGGTTTCGCGCCGAACTGGAAAGCCGCGTCGGTTTCCGCCTGGGGGCGGTGCAGCCGATGCCAGAATTTGAGGTGCATGACCATCTCGGCTGGCAGGAGCAGGGGGAAAACCGCTGGTTTCTCGGCATTCCGGTGGAAAACGGGCGGATTGTGGATCGCGGCCAGTACCGGCTGCGTTCAGGCTTGCGGGCCGTTATTGAGCGTTTTCAGCTTAGTACCCGGCTGACGGCACAGCAGAATATTCTGCTGACCGGTATCGCCGCCACTGACCGGTCTGCGGTGACGGCGCTGCTGGCCGACTATGGCGTTCGTACCGTTGAGCAGATTTCTGCCGTGCGGCGGAATGCGTTGGCCTGTCCTGCGCTGCCGACCTGCGGGCTGGCGATCACCGAGGCCGAACGGGTTTTTCCGGGGGTGATTGACGAGGTTGAGGCGACCCTGGAAGAACTGGGTTTAGGCGATGCCGACATCACCCTGCGCATGACCGGCTGCCCGAACGGGTGCGCGCGGCCTTATGTGGCGGAGGTCGCTTTTGTCGGGCGTTCGCTGGATAAGTACGCGGTTTTCCTGGGTGGCAGTCCGGTAGGAACCCGGCTGGCAAAACCATTCCTTGATCTGGTGCATCTGCGCGATTTAGTGCCAACGCTGCGTCCGGTGCTGGCTTACTATCGGGATACACGCAGGGTTGGCGAGGCGTTTGGCGAATTTTGTTTACGGGTTGGTTTTGACCACCTGCGCGAATTAATCGCCGAACCGATTGATGAACCGGTCAGCGGCGATTGATCGCTTTCGCCGCGTTCCCGCGCTTGACAAAACTTCAAATACTTCTATTATGTAAATGAACGTTCGTTCATTTTTACACCGAACATTAGGAGTATCCAACTCATGTCAAAGGCGATTTTTTTTAATCTCCCGGCGCACGGGCATGTAAATCCGTCGCTGTCCGTCGTGGAGGAACTCGTCCGACGCGGCGAAACCATTATCTACTATGCAACGGAGGAATTTCGGAGCCGGATTGAAGGCACAGGCGCAATTTTTCGACCTTATACGGAACTACCGTTGGCGGATGTCGCTTCCGTCAGTCAAAAACCCCTCGCGCATTTAGGCGTGATGCTGCTGGAAGGCAGTCTGCGCCTGCTGCCGCAGGTTCTTGAAGCGGCCCAAACTGAAAAACCGGATTATCTGCTCGTGGACTCCATGTGTACTTGGGGCTGGCAGGTAGCGGAAAAACTGCATTTACCCGCGATTTCATCCGTTTCGACCTTTGTTTTCACGCCAGCGGCGATGCTGGGGATTGGGTTGCCGGGTGATCTGGTGAAGTTCTGGTGGTCGAGCCGCGCCAGTCGGGCGGAGTATAAACAAATCGCGCAGCAGCTTGCCCGCCGATATGGTGTGAGCAGTCCAGGCTTTATGGATGTTTTTTGCCAGTTAGGGTTAATCAATCTTATTTATACCGCAAAACAGTTGCAGCCCGCCGCCAATACGCTGGATGACCGGTTTAAGTTTATCGGCCCTTCCATTACCCTGCGCCAGGAAGTCAGTGATGTGCGGCTTGACACCGGGGCTTCCAAACCGGTTATCTACATCTCTTTAGGAACCGTCCACAATGCCAATCGAGACTTTTATCAGACCTGCTTTAAGGCATTGGGTGAGAATCCGGCTTATCAGATCGTGCTTTCAATCGGGAAAAATACGGACATCGCGTCCTTCACGGACATTCCCAGCAATTTTATCGTTCGTAACTATGTCTCCCAACTGGAAATTCTCCAACACGCTGATCTTTTCATTTCTCACAGCGGCATGAACAGCGTCCACGAGGCGTTGTATTATGGTGTGCCGCTCCTTCTGGTGCCGCAGATCATCGAGCAAAAAGCCGTTGCCAGCCGGGTGGTAAAAAACGGGGCGGGCATTTGCCTGGATAAAGAGAAGGCTACCCCAACAACTTTGCGTTACTGGGTGGATAAACTCTTGGCCGAACCGTCTTTTCACCAAAATGCAGGTCGCTTAAAAGACGCGCTGCGGGCGGCGGGGGGCGCGGGCCAGGCTGCCGATGAAATCTTCCAGCTCAAGCAGCGCCTCGCTGTATAAACACTTTGCCGGTGGTGCGTTAAAATCAAAGTCTGAAACTGGATTATACAGACAGGTGAGAGACGGCGATGGCGCATCCAACGGCAAGAGGCGAACAGGCACGGGCTGAAATTCTGGAGGCGGCCAAACATTTATTTCTACATTATGGCTATGGCGCAACCAGTATGCGCGATATTGCCAAAGCTGCTGGAAACCGAGCGGTAGCGGGAATTTATAATCATTTCCCCACCAAACAGGCAATTTTTCAGGCGCTCCTCGAAACCCATAACCCCTTCGATGAAATTATTGCGGTGGTGGAAAGTGGCTCCGGGGAGACCGGGCCGAAAGTTTTTGCCAACGTTATGCGCGAACTGATGCTCCGGTTGCCCAACTATGTAGATTTCATTGATCTGGCCCAGATTGATCTGCGTGAGTTTCAAGGGGAATACATCATACAAATTTCTGAGGCGCACCGAACTGCGGTCCGGGTTTTGCAAGCGGTGGAGCGGGCGCAAAAGCTGCCCGGATTAAAGCCGATGAATAGGATTGTGTTGATGGAGTTAGCCGCCAATTTTATCTTCGGCTATGCGTTGGGGCGGCGGTTTACGCCACCGTATCTAAAGGCCCACCTGCCGGAGGACGTCTGGATTGAGCAGTTTATTGAGGCGTTCCTGACCGGGGTGGCGGAATAAGGTGGGGGTGCCGAATGAGGCCGCCGATTTGAGTGTGCCATCCCCACACCCCTGATAACCCATCCATTGAATCACCCGGTCACGTAGATACGTGCAACGGGTGATTTTTTGATTTTTAAGCTATTCCGCGCCTAAACCTAATCCGGTGACCCGGTTCTCAACATCTGCCAGGGCCGTCAGCATCAGGATGGGAATTTGTGCCATCTGGAC
>DATALK010000387.1:0-5572 GCA_036261085.1 Phototrophicaceae bacterium
CGCAATGGAACCGCACAAAGTCCCGGCTGTTGGTTAAGTCCTCGGCAAAAGTAAAAGTCACCGGCCTTCCTCCCATAACAAGGTAACGGTCACTGTGCCGGGATTGCCCTGGGCAACACTGACCTGGACGTGATTACAAACCGCTGGTGATTCCCATCCGTCGGTGATCGGCGAACCATCGTTGGCCTGGTGGGTTGGCACTTTAGGATATTTCCAGGTATTGGTATTGGCTTCAGACACAGAAAGCAGGGTTTGTGCGGGTGAATCCTGAGTAATGGTGACATCACAGGAAGTCGGCTGGCCCGTATAGGCCAGATAAATCGCACAGAGCCGCCCTAAAATCGGGTGATGACTTCGGGCCGACCCCACCGCAGCACCGGCGGCCCCAGTAACAGCAACCGTGATTTTTTCGTATCGCAGCATAGCCGCCTCAAATTATGCAAAGGTGACGTTAACCGCCACGCCGGACGAATACCATTTACCGTTGTGAGCAACCACACTGAACCGGTTGCCAATGACCGCCGAAAATGTACCCACATCAGCACCCGCACCCGCGCCATTTAATCCACCGGCGATGGTCACGGTATGGGCCGCCGCCGTTTTGGAGATAACGGTGATTTCTTTCCCATCGTCAGTGCCAGCTACCGGGTCAGCGAGTGTGAGAACGGCTGCTGTTGCTTTGGTGATAAAAACAAATCCATCTTTCAGGGTAATGGCCCCGTCAGCAGGAGCCACAACACAAACGCGCTGCACCGGCCCCTTAAACCCAACGGTGCTTTGGACGCCATTGGGATAATCGGAATATGCCATACTGAACCTCTTTCATGGGGGAGGGGGGTTGCCCTCCCCACTGAAACTGGGCGAACTAACTGACAACGTGCCCGTAAATCCAGGCCCAATGATCGAACCCGTAGACATAACGCATGTATCCCCGGAAGCGGAGCACAAGGTTAAAGTCGCTGGTCGGGTCGGTGGTAAATTCTGGCCGAATGCGCCAGTACCAGTGCAGCCAGAGTCGCGCCAAACGGCTGTCAATCAAAAACCAGTTGTTGGCATCCGTCATCAGGAAAGGTGAGGTCACGATGTTGTAACCACGCTGCGTGTTGATGTCGTTGTTGGCAACGCCAGAACGCTGTGTACTTTCCACAATCACGCGGGCGGCATCTTCCAACTCAATCGGCACAACCAGGGTATCGGGCATCACATTCAGCGGGTTGCCCTCGCTGTCTTGAAATCGGCGCATCAACTCTTTGGTTGTCCGAACACTGTCATGTGAGAGCGGTTCTACGCCCCGATTGCTCTGGGGGGTAACATCCGATGGGCTGTGAGGATGGTCGGTGGCACACAAGGCTTTCCCATCGGGACCTGTAATCGCGCTGGTGTCAAAGGCCGTGTTAAAGATAACGGCGGCGTGTTTTTGTACTGTCCGGTCAAAAGCCAGCCCGGACAGCTGCGCCCGCTGGCGCATCACCCCATATTCTTCGTCATCTACCAGTTTTCGCTCGAGGGCAATTCCTTTGGCGTACTCCTTATGCAGGTACGTCGCCGGGAATAGTTCCTCAAACCCGTCAAATTTCAACGTACCGGTATATTCCGGCACATCCCCCAGGCCGCCATAACCGAGGTTTTTCTCCTGGGCACGTTGACTGGTCTCCACATCATACAGTCCCATCAGCGTGGTATCGGGCTGAATCTGATCGAGCCAGACCGTCCGCAGCGCCGTTTCAATATTGGTCAGGCTTTCCCACTGCGCGCGGGTCATCGGCACGCCGTCAAACCATGCGCGGCGCTTCCGCAGGCTGATACCCGCTTCTGCTCCGGCACGCCGGGCGGCCCGGATACGTCCCTGAGCATCCAGAGTCAGGCTTCCAAAACGGGTCATAAAATCGTTCATACTGACCCCCTAAAATTCAGTCGCCGTGAACGCGGCGTAAATGTCGGTCACAGAATCACCCAACTGGACGATTTGCAGACAACCGCCGGTGGTATCGGCAACATTTACCTGCAAGGAGGCGTTGAGGTCGTAGGTGCGCGCAATCAGGACATGACTGGTCGCATCAGCTGACGCCACACAGCGCCAAAGCTGATCGGGACGCACTATATAAACCTCAACCTTTGTTCCGGCGGTCAGGCCAATGGCATCCTGGGCCATCACGCCCAGGCAGCGCCCGAACCCATCACCGCCTTTAACAACCTGCCCGGAGGACAGTTTGACCGGGTCGCCCGCCTTCAGTGTTTGGCCGGTGGCAACCGGAAACTTATGGATGGCGGGAACGAGATTCCCACCGCCCAGGCTAGAAACGAACATAAATGCTGGCATGGTTTACCCTTTATTGGTTGGCCGATTGGCCTTGAACTTGTCATAAGGGATGCCAAACTTGTCCGCCGTCCGTTTTTCTTCCGCCGTCAGGTCATCGGGCTGTTTACGATCCCCGGTCACCCCGGCGTCCGTAATGGGCGCACGTTGCTGCTGACCAAATAACCCGGCGGCTTTGGCTTGTTTGATCCATTTGAGCCGAACCGTAACATCACCCTCTGGGATGAGGGTGTGTTTGTCCTCTGGAATATCGGCCATTTCGAGGGCCAAATATTCTTCGAGAACCGCTTCCAGTGTTTCGACGCGCTGCGCTTTGGGCCGCAGTTCATCAATCACTTGCTGATGCTGCCCGGCCTCAATTTGCGCTTGGCGCTTCCGCTCCTCATCGGCGTCTTGAAGCTGTTTCAGGAGTTTTTTAGTTTCTTTTAGGTCGTTGTAGACCTGCTGGAAGCGATCATAAGGAACTGGCGCGTTGGTACTCGTGTTTAACGCCCCGGCGGGCGGCGCGTCGTTGCCTTCATTGTTATCTCCCTCAGTGCTGCCAGTTTCATCAAACCACCGGCGGCGCTGGCGGAGACTAACCCCGGCTTCAGCCCCAACACGCCGGGCGGCCATAACACGCCCACGCGCGTCCAGGGTCAAGGTGAAAAACGGATGGATAGACAGATCGGACATGGTATTTGCTCCTCATTCGTTTTTTACGTGCGACGCCACGTTTGGAATCGATAAAACCCACCTTGCGGCGGGCTGAAAACCCATAAGAATAAAAATGTGGTGGGAATGGCCCTGATTCGCCTCGAAGTTGGCGCACAGGGCGTTTTAGAGGGGCGCGGCTATCAAATTACCCGCGCGGTTTGGTGTCCTCGTCCTCCGGCGGAGCCTGCTTTTTAGCGCGGGCAAAATCTGGCAGGACATTATAAGCGCCAGCTGCAAGGGCTTCTTTTAGCGCCCGATCAAGAACCTCTTCATCTTCAGGAGTTAACTCCGGCGGCTGTTCGTTGCGCCGGAGCGGTGGTTGCTGATTACCACTCATTTGATAATACCTCGCTCCTGCATGTAGTTTTCCAGAACGCGGCGGCTTAGGCTGTCATCCCGCAGATCAAACGCTCCATCCCAGGATTGGCCGTGTTCTTTCCACCAGTCCCGGCCCGCTTTGGTAGCCATCAACTGCTGCATGGTTTCAGGGTTTCCCAATGCCGCCGGAATTTTGCGCTGGAGGAAGGGATTGATGCTGTCTAACTCCGCATCATACCCGAACCGTGCCCAGGTGTAATATCCATTGAAGGTTTCGGAGTGACGATCACCTGCCGCATATACTTTAATATAACCGATACCGGCACGCGCGGCGGCCTGAACTTCATTGTAGAAATATTCGGCTCCGATACCTGTCCCTTTTTCGGTGGTGGCAAAAAAATCATTGTATAGATACAGGACATTGTTTACATCCCGGTTAAGCTGGCGGGTCATTCCCCGCAGCCGCCGTCCAACGGCGCGCAGTTCCAGACCGTCCCCATAGGTATCAATCCAGACTTCCTCCCCGCCGGAAGCGCCCGTCAGGGCCGCCAGTTCATCTAAGGTTATATCGCGCCCCAGTAACTTTCGCGCTCTGGCTAAAACAAAATCGGGCGCATGAGCGCGTCCCACTGGTGGAATGCGGGTGGAGGTGTACGCGGGTTCGGCTGCCGCCAGGGGTGTACGCCCGCCGATGCTGTAATACCGTTTGGCGCGGTCACCAATCATCCCCTTTAATGAGTTTTCCCGTACCATCCGGCCAAACACCGGATCACGGTAATTCCCCACAAAATCCGGGAGTCTAATTTCTCCGGCTTTCCACGCCCGGAAAGCGGCCCCGCCCATTAATGCCTGCTGGCGCTCTGGTGTCTGCCGCCCAAACCAAACCATCCCGGATTCAATGTCATACCGGCGGCCCTTTAATTTGCCGATACTGGTGCAGCGCCCCTGGTGGTGCTCGTCCACCCGGTCCCCAACAGGAAGTTCTGTGCCATGTAACACAACACAGGCCATACAGCAGCGGGTGTCCAGGTTCGCCAAACGGATCTGCCCATCCAAAATGTCGGCGTTGGCTTTGTAACTTTCCGCCGTTGAGTCACGGTAGGCCGTCAATTGAAGCGTCCGCAAGAGGTTGTTAGCCGTTGCGGCGGGCAAGTTTTCGACTTGCTGCCGGATGAGGCGTGATGATTGCAGCGGGTTCATCCCGGCTAAAAAATTTCGCAGCGCCAGCCGGTTGATCGTCTGGATAATAGCTTTCGGATAGTCACCAACGGCCCCAGCCCACGCGCTTTTTCCGGTGTAATTCACCAGCCGGGCCACCGCCTCCGGGTCGGGTACATTCCAATGAAGTCCCAGATAAGACGCACCGGTTAACCGGCGTGCGCCCTCTGCACCCGCCGTAATCCCCGCCTCCTGTACGTCCACACCGGCGGCGTCCACCAAGCGCGCGGCCTGTTGTAACGCCGGGTCAAGGTCACGCAGGAGGGCCAAATAGACGGGATTGCGCGGGTCAAGCCGTTCATCGGCCCGTGATAACCGCCGTGCCTCTTGTTCGAGGTCATACAGCCGCTTGGCTAAAACGCCCCGTTTAGGCACTTCAACCAGCGCCCGGATAACCCGGTCAGTGGCGCGGGCATACCCTTTATCCAGCAGTTGGTCAAGGAGTTGTCTCGCTGTCTGGGGGGAGATCGGGAGTACCAATGGTCAGCCTTACCAGTTCCGGGTTATCCCGGACAAACTGCACCAATGCGTAACCAAGCGCGCGGACGGCTCGCTCCGGTACTTCATCCATACCGGCAGCATACAGCAGGGCGTGAAGAGATTCATGCCAGAGCGTCACCGTTTGAACCGCTTTGGCCTGGTCGGCTGACACCCGGATTTCAGCGTCAGGAAAAACCACATGGCCGTTCAGCCATTGTTTGCGGCCTTTTTTGTCGGTGTAGTGCAGATCGGACTTCTCAACAACGGTATAAGGCACACTGCCGATTTGAATGGTGGCGGGAAGAGGCATTAGGCCAACACCGCCGCCGCCAGCACACCCAATGTGAGCGGCTGGAAAATGAAGCGGTTGGTTGCTGTCGCTCCACCCAGGAACGTTACATAGGTGCTGGTGTCGATGTCGTCCACCGGCGCGATACCACCGGCAGCCGCCGCACTCAGGCCGTACAGTTTGCCAACACTCAACGTCCCGCCCAGGTCTAACACCGCGCCGGGCAGCCCAATCTGAATCGGCTGATCTTCGCC
>DATALK010000388.1:0-9006 GCA_036261085.1 Phototrophicaceae bacterium
CAAACCGTCGCCTTTGAATATCAGGTGGGGGCAACGGCCCTGAACGCCGGAACATGGACGGCATTTACTGCGCTGGATTTCATCAGCCCAAATGCAACTGCCGCCGGGGTGCTTAATCCGCCGGAGACGACCTCGGTGAACCTTAAACAAGATTTAAACCCGTTATAAATTGTGGCTATATTTTAGGGCATGATGCCGCTGTCAACCTCACCCTTTGGTACTGTTAGGCGGATGGTGGGGTTTCCTGTTGTCGTGAGGTGAGGGGGGGGATTGGCGCTATAAACTAATCCCGTCTTTAATAACGATAATTTCAACCGGACCGCCCGGCGGCAAACAACGGAAATGATCGAGCGGATTGAACGCGCGTGTAGCAACATCCCGCTTGGCACGGCTCAAGTGCTGGCCGCCTGCGCCAGTGTTGGAATTAGGGTTAATGATCTGGAAACCGTGATTCCCCAAACCTATCCGCACCATGCCGAAGAAATCCGGCGGACGCTGACCTGGTTCCGAGCGGTTAAGCAGGACATAACAAGCAATTCAGGATTTTTGCAAAACCGGAAAGCGTTTTTGCCGTTTTACGGTTGATCAATCATAAAACTACCCGTCGTACTCCAACCTCCCCAAAGGCCACCGGGTTTACCTGCTCGTACACGCCAGTACCATATTCCATCAGCAAGGGGAGAGGTTGAGGCCGACAATTGCGATGGCGGCATGTCGTTATCCTCAAAGTTAGGCGTCAAAAAAGTTGGATTATCATCCACCTCGATTTCATAGGCTGTTGCTCCTGGGATTGAACCCCAGGTCAGCACCGGTGTGGAAGTTTCGAAAACGTAGAGACTGGGTGCGCCGGTTAAACCGCTGACCAGTGTCTTGGCCGACACGGTATTATTGGCTGTCTGGGTATCGACCTGAAGCGCAGATACTGTAGCGGTATTGGTGAGGGTCGTGCCAAGCGCTTGATACAGCGGACGTGTCAGGATGCTAACGGTGGTACTGCTGCCATTGGGTATCGTGCCCAGATCACAAGTTACACTCCCCGAATTGGGGCTGCATGTCCCTTGAGCGGCAGTAGCGGAGATCAGCGACATATTTGCTGGAAGTGTATCGGTTAGTACCACCTGCGTTGCTGTATCTATTCCCAGATTTTTCACCAGTAGTGTGTACTTCAATAACCCATCTACAGGGATTGGGTCGGGTGTATCGGTCATCGTAAGGCTGAGATTGGACTGTGCGATCCGCGTCGTTTGAGCGGCACTGTTATTACTCGTATCTGGGTCAGTAACGTCCGAAGTTACGCTTGCCGTATTACTGATCGTTGGTGTTGTCACGCCGATGTCCACGACGGTCTCAACGGTAATCGTAACCGAAGTGTTATCTACCATCCGGCCCAGGCTACAGGTGATGTTTCGTGAGGAGATATTGTAATCGCATGTGCCCTGATCGGTGTTAGCCGAGGAATAGGTCAGACCGGCAGGAAGGGTATCCGAAACCACCACATTCTGAGCATCGGACAGGAATTCGTCAGTGAGATTAGAAATAGTGATTGTATAGGTCAGATTGTCTCCTGGAAACACCGGATCTGTGTTGTTAACCTTTGTGATTCCAAGATTGGCTTTTGCCGTCTGGCAAGGGGAAAATTCAGAGGTGTTCCATCTAAAGGATGAGTTGACTGTTCCATCCTGATCAATCGCCAGGGCTGTTACAAACGCGTTAGGCGGTAGCGGTGGAGAAATACCAATTAGAGCGAAGGGTAGTTTACCGTCTGGCCCTGAAGTTGAGGCGACACTCCCAATATAGAATTGCCCCTCGCCATTTCCAGAAGCATCACAGGCCGTATTGTAGTAGAGGTCAACGGCATAAGCGCGATTAGGAACGCCATCCAATGCGCCTACGACTACGGTTTCTGTCTCTGTCGTTATGACCTCAGACAGTATCGGAAAGTTCTGTAAACCGTTCGCGCCGACATCAACGTCGTTCGGGTCGTTAACCGTTATTCCCTCCGGTAGCAAATCAATTCCCAGGGCTGCATTTGAATAAATCGCATTGCCCGTGATGAGATTTTGATGGGCATAAAGACTATTAACCTGTGTGTTATCAATGCCAATGCCAGCTTTGACATAGACAGTACCGTTGAAAGCGATGCGGTTTGCGCCGACTTCTGTACGATCTCCAATTTGATTACCAAAGGCACCCGCATTGATTAGAATGCCAAAGGCCCCGTTGCCGAGCGGATTGAGGCCACTCGTATCTGTCCCAATGTAATTGCCGCGAATGATATTCTCAAAGGTTGCTTGCCCGGCTAAGCTAACGCCCGTCCGAACATTACCAGAAATCAGGTTGCGAGCCGACGGGGTTGTGCCACCAAGAATATTCTTGGAAGATCCAATCGAGATCCCAGTATTTCCGTTGGGAATAGCCAACGTACCACTCACGTCAGTACCAACGAAATTGCCCTGGACAAGATTGTTTTCAGAAGTGCCTGCGGTATCACCAATAATATTGATGCCCGCCGAATTATTTCCAGAAATCAGATTACACGCTCCGGTACAGCTCCCACCAGGACTGGTTCCTGTTATCCCACCAATGATATTGTCATCGCTGCGGTCGATAAAGATGCCTACCGAACCATTTCCTAGATCGAGCGTGCCCGTCACATCCACGCCAATATAATTCCCTAGGATGATTGTGCCGTGAGTATCGAGGCTTGGAGCACTATCCCGACCATCGGTGAATATTCCGTAACGAGTATTACCCGAAATGATGTTTCTGTCCGAAGGGACTACGCCGCCAATGGTGTTGTCATTGCCCCCTTCACGCAAACTGATTCCATCCTGGTTAGGTATGGCTGTCGTGCCATTGTAATTGGTACCGATGAAATTACCGGCAATAAGGTTATTTGTTCCGTTATTACCCCCATTGCTATACAAATAAATACCAGTATTATTATTTCCAGAAATAACATTATCACGTATAATGTTATTGGGGGAACGCACAATCAGGCCACTATCGTTGGGTTGAGCTATTGTCCCGGTGACATCCACCCCGATGTAGTTTTTCTCAATGAGGTGATTTTGGCCGCCACCCAATAGGATTCCTGGCCCATTCACAAAGCCCGTGATCGCCAGCCCACGAATCGTAACGGATGGAGCGACGACGCTAAAACCGTAAGGTGCATTTGTATTGCCTTGTCTGATTTCGATCACGGGTTTGTCACTATAACCGGGCTGTGTCGTTGCATCAATGATGACCGATTTCGTAATTACAAAACCAGGGTTTGTAAGAATGGTGAAGGGGCCAGTACCGGGAATGTTGAACTGAATAGTCTCTACTTCTGTGGTTGTGTTGGATTGCTCAATGGCTTTAGCAAGGGTGCAAACTGAAGGACAACTAGGGTTGTAACTGAAACTGCTATTAACGACAATGATGCCACTTTGTGCCAATGTGGGATTGGGTTGAAACAATGTGAGGATAAAAACTAAACAGAGGAAACGGACGAAGCGAATGAAGTGAGTCATTTTGAAAGCTCTATTCACGTTATTAATCTTTATCTAATTGCAATTATAAAACAAAAACACTTTGTATGTTCCATACCTGCGCCAATTATGCGGCGTAGGCGTTTCGGTTGCCAGCATGAATGCAGCCGAAGCGCACGAGCCTGCGCCAAATGCGCGTAATTAAATGCTCATCGGGCGGATCGGGAAGTAATTTCAGTGAATCACGGATTGGGGTGAAACAAACACGGCAATTGCCACCGGCGGGGGGTAGTAGCGTTCCATCGCCCGCACGAGCAACTTGCGAAAGGTGGCAAAGCGCAGGAGCGTTGGATTGAGCTTGTGCCGGGCCGTGAAGTGGTAGGTTTGGGTGACCAACGGTCCCGCCGTGACGGTTTGACAGCAGGCAGCAGTGGGCAAGTGGCGATAATCCAGTTTGTCGCCATAGCGTGGGTCGGACCGCGACGCGGTTTAAGTCCCGTATAAGGGAAGTAGAGGGCGGCATTCTGGCGCAGTTTGGAAATGAGATGCAACCCGCAGTCACGCACCATCCAGGCGGCGGGAGCCGTGCCGAAGAAACCAACCACCTCATCCCCGCCAGCCCATACGGCCCAGCCAGATCGAGCAGCTGCACGCGCCGCCACTGTCCACAGCAGCATTCCCCAATCCAAGAGGGTCTGTATCCAGCGCGGTAACGTGCGATAACTCCCTCCCGGTTCCGTCCACCGCGACAGTCCCAGCGTCGTCACCCGACCCGAAAGGCACAGCAAGGCCAAAATGATGTGCCGCCGTTGCCGTAGGCTTGTGCCTGAAAGTTGCGGTGTCAGGCAGGTGGTCAGTGCTATAATCGCGCTCAGGGGTTTTCTGGCTCGGTGATGTGGTGACAGATACCACTTTACCTGAAAACCCTACCCTTTCACGCTCCTATTTTGGCGAAGGTATTAGAAAAATCAGATGCCTTTGAACTGACGAACGCGGGGGCCAAGCCGCGATCTATTTCGCCAACATTTCCCCTCTTGTTCCGACAAAACATTACATTGGCTTAACACCCGCTTAAAGCTGGGGTGTTAGGATGCTCGTACCTGTGTGAACAACCAAAGGTTCAACAATGGAGCAAGCCATCGAAACGAGTTATAGTTCGACACGGCGCGAACTACTCTCTCAAGCGGGAGAACGCCGAACTGAACAGGCGGACATTCGCAAGCGTCCGCGCCCCGGTGAACAAATCATTTTTAGTCTCCTCCTCGCCGCCGGGATCCTCTCCATTCTCACCACCCTCTTTATTGTGTACTTCCTGGGCAAAGAAGCGATCACTTTTTTTAGCTCCCGCGCCTGGGTGCATTCTAAAATGGTCGTAGTGAATGAAAGCCAGGCCGGGTTTAACCTGCGCCCGAACGCTGAAGGCGCGGTGTCCGCCGGGGCCACTTTAATCCTGATTGATCTGGGCGGCAAACCGCAGCTGCCGTTTACGCCGGGATCGTACCTCCAGATTGACGACGAGATTATGCGGGTGACGGAACGCCGGGAGCAATCCTTGGTGGTGGAACGCGGCCAGATGGCAACCTCGGCGCAGGCGCATCAACCCGGCGCACTGGTTCTGGGGTTGATGGAAGACCCGATTGAACCGATTGAAGCCCTGGCTGCTGACGCCACGACGATTAAACTGCCACCGCGCGCCAGCGCCGAATTTCAACCCGGCCAGGTGATTCATATCGATACCGAAACCCTGCTTATCACGGCGATTGCGGGGGATAACCTGGTGGTGGAACGCGGTTATGAAGGCACCGAAGCGCGGGCGCATGAAGTGGGCGCGTTTATCGAAGAAGAACGCCGCCCCGATCTGATTACCTACTTCACCCACACCGTCTGGCAGCCGCAGACCGGTAACTTTGGGGTGCTGCCCCTAATTGAAGCCACCTTGATGACGACGGCTATTGCCATCCTGGTGGCGCTGCCGGTGGGGTTGTCGGCGGCGATTTATCTGAGTGAATACGCCTCCCCTCGCACCCGTAACCTGCTGAACCCCGTGCTGGAAATTCTGGTGGGTGTGCCAACGGTGGTCTACGGTTTTTTTGCGCTGCAATTTGTGACCCAGGGCTTGTTACAGCCCGCGTTTGGTGTGGCGATTTACAACACCCTGTCAGCGGGACTGGTGGTGGGTCTCATGATTGTTCCGACCATTGCTTCGATGAGCATTGATGCGATGGGCGCCGTGCCGCGCGGGTTACGGGAAGCCTCCTACGGCCTGGGCGCGACCAAACTGGAAACCGTTACCAAAGTAGTGCTGCCAGCGGCGCTGTCGGGGATTGTCGCGGCGGTCATCCTGGGGATTTCCCGCGCCGTCGGTGAAACCATGATCGTGGCGATTGCTGCCGGGAACGGCCCGAACTGGTCGTTCCCGCCCAACTTCACCATTGGCGCGGAAACCATGACGGGTCACATCAACCGCATCAGCGGCGGCGACCTGAGTTACCAGTCGGTGGACTACACCAGCATTTTCTCAATTGGGTTAACGCTGTTCATCCTGACCTTTGCGCTGACGCAGATCAGCACGGCGATTACGCGCCGGTTCCGGGAGTCCTACGAATGATTGGTATTGATGAAGGCGTTTTCAAAAGTAAACTGGTTCGCCGCCAGCAGCAGGGGATTTTCATGCGGCGTTTGTATGCCGCGTCCTTCGGGGTGGCGATTGTGGCACTCATCCTGCTGCTGCTGACCATTGTTAACGAAGCCTTTGGGTATGTGACCCTCGTCTATAAGGTCGAGCCGGAAACGTTGACGGAGCAACCTTTTGACGAACTGAACCGGGAAGAATTGGTCACTATTCTCATCACCAAAGCGCCCGGCCAACTGCCACGTCTGGTGCAGATGTCCCTGACTTCGCTCGATTTACAGGCATTCGCGGCCACCCGGCTGGATGAGGCGCTGCCGGGTAAAGTCGTGTCATCCGAGTTTGCCCATCTGTCGGTGAAGGAAATTCCGGCAGAGCAGCGCCCCGTCGTGTTGGGGCAAATTCTGACGGCTAACCTGGACGAAGCCGGAATTCGTGATTTGATTGAAACGGCGATTCTGGAACCAACGGTGGCCGAAAGCTGGCCGCTGTTTGAGGGGCTGCTCAACCGGAAGGCCATCGAACAAAGTCTGGTGGAAAAATATCCTGATGTTGTCACCCGCCCGGAACTGCGCTTTAAATCCTGGCTGCGGGGCGATTTGTTAACCAATTCGATGGATGCGAACCCGCTCCTGGCCGGGGTGCGCACTGCCCTGATCGGGACGATTTATCTGCTGGTGATTGTCGTGCTGACCGCTTTTCCTGTCGGCATTGGCGCGGCCATTTACCTGGAAGAATATGCCGATCCGACCCGCTGGTATAACCGCCTGATTGAAACCAATATCCGTAATCTGGCCGGTGTGCCGTCCATTATTTACGGGATGCTCGGCCTGCAACTGCTGGTGCGGTTTATGGGTGAGCGCACCAACGGCGGGTTGGGCATCACCAGCGGCGAAATTTTGGGCGTGACCGACGGCACGGGCCGCAACCTGATTGCCGCTGGCTTGACGCTCGGCCTGCTGGTGCTGCCGGTGATTATCATCAACGCGCAGGAAGCGATTCGCGCCGTGCCGCCGTCCTTCCGCGAAGGCAGTTACGGCCTGGGCGCGACCAAGTGGCAGACGATCTGGAAAACGGTGCTGCCCTCGGCCATGCCGGGGATTATGACCGGCATCATTCTGTCGCTCTCCCGCGCGGTGGGCGAAACCGCGCCGCTGGTCGTGGTGGGCGCTTCCACTTACGTCGTTCAAGACCCCACGCTTTTTTCTCGCTTCACGGCGCTGCCGATCCAGATTTATAACTGGACCTCGCGCCCGCAGGCGGGTTTCCGGGAACTGGCGGCGGGCGGGATTGTTATCCTGCTGGTGCTGCTGGTCATCATTAACGCCGTCGCCTTTGTGTTACGCAGTCAGGCGCGCAGGAGACTCCAATCGTGATTCAGATCGCTGTTCAAACAAACGCCATTGATATTCAAAACCTCAGCGTCTATTACGGCAATTATCGCGCCGTGAAAGATGTAACCATTCCCATCGAGCGCAACAAAATCACCGCCTTTATCGGGCCATCGGGCTGCGGTAAAAGTACGGTGCTGCGCGCCATCAACCGCATGAACGATCTCGTTCCCGGCGCGCATGTTGACGGTGAAATCCGGTATAACGAGCGCAATCTGTACGCCAGCGATGTTGACCCCGTCGAAGTGCGGCGGCGGATTGGGATGGTGTTCCAGAAGCCGAACCCGTTCCCCAAAACGATTTTCGAGAATGTGGCGTATGGCCCGCGTCTGTTGGGCGTGCGCGACAAAACCACCTTGCAGCAGATCGTGGAGTCCAGCCTGAAACAGTCGGCGCTGTGGGATGAAGTCAAAAACGATCTGAATAAATCCGGTCTGGCGCTGTCTGGCGGGCAGCAGCAGCGCTTGTGCATCGCGCGGACGATTGCAGTGGAGCCGGATGTGATCCTGATGGACGAGCCGTGTTCGGCGCTCGACCCGATTTCGACGCAGCGTATTGAAGAACTGATGCAAGAACTGGTCTCGCAGTACACCATCGTCATTGTGACGCACAACATGCAGCAGGCCATGCGCGTGTCCGACTACACCGCGTTTTTCAGCATTCGCAAATCTGGCGAAGGCAAAGACGAAACGCGCTGGGGCGAACTGGTGGAATTTGGCCCGACGCAGCAAATTTTCACGCAACCGCAGGAAGCCGAGACGGCGGATTACATTTCGGGGCGGTTTGGGTAGGAAGTCTTTAGTCAGTCGTCTATAGTCCTTAGTCAATAGCGGGGCGGTTCCATGAACGCTTCGCTTTTTGTGTTGCTAAACCCTTAAGAACCTCGCTCCCGGCCCCTCTCCATGTTATGGAGAAGCGAGAAAGAAGGTGGCAAAGTTGGCGGTGGCAGCGGGGAGGGGGTCTGCCGCTGCCATTGCTGCCAAAATTGCCAGTCCATAGTCTTTAGGCTATTCCAGATAATAAACTGTTCCTTTGTAGGGACGAGGTTTGCCTCGTTCGTTCGTCCAGAAACATCTATCGGAATAGTTAATTTCTTGGAACCGCCTAAGTCCTATGAAAACCTATCCGTTTTAGATCAGTGGTCGTCCCTACCCCGCCGGATTCAATACTCGCCCCAGGAACAGGACGCTGTTGGTCTGCCGGTCATAGATGGCATAGATAAAGGGGTGGTCTAATTTCAATTCAATGGGTCGGGCGGGCAGCGCTGTCGTTTCAAACATCAGCACCGTCGCGGCGGCGGCTTCCGTGCCACTTTCATCTACCGCGATAAACGCCTTATGCAGCGCCGCACTGATAAACAGCGGCTCGTCAGCAATCCCCGAAAAATCCGCCTGATCGCTAAACGCCTCCGGCATCCCCATTTCGATCAGCGCATCCGTCAGCGGCAGATTGAACTCGTAGCTGAAACGCGGCATAGACAGATTCACTTCGGTATGTTCCAGGCTGTGGACCG
>DATALK010000251.1:0-10302 GCA_036261085.1 Phototrophicaceae bacterium
CCGATCCTGCGCGGGCGACAGTGGCAAACGTGATCGCGTCGTTGGGCCGGGCGGGGACATCAAATGTGCTGCCGTTGGTACACAGCGTAATATGCGCGTGGATGATGTCGCCATCCGAGTCGGAAATGCACTGGTGCGGACAACCCCGGTAAAGATTCATGTTATATTTCAGCCCGAACCAGGGGTCCGGCTGTTTGATATGCGCGAGCATCACTTTGGCCTGGATTTCGTGGATCATATGTTTTTTGGCATGTGAAAATTCGAACATCTGTGCAGTCCGTAGTATAATCTATCCCGGTTTATTCAGCCACCATGAGGCCAAGTCCTATGTCCGATCTGTTTGATTACGCCCGCGAACAGCGCCAGCAGCAGGAAGCACCGCTCGCCGTCCGCATGCGTCCGCGCACGCTGGATGAGTTTATCGGCCAAAGCCATATCATCGGGCCGGGACGCCTGCTCCGCCGCTCCATCGAAGCCGACCAGTTGAGTTCGCTCATTCTGTGGGGGCCGCCCGGCACCGGGAAAACCACGCTGGCGAATATCATCGCCCACAGCACCAAGCGCCATTTCAGCCGCCTGAACGCCGTGACATCCGGCGTCAAGGAACTGCGCGAACTGATCGCCGAAGCGCAGGATCGGATGGGGATGTACGGCCAGCGCACCGTGTTATTTGTGGACGAAATCCACCGCTGGAACAAGGCTCAGCAGGACGGCCTGCTGCCCTATGTCGAAGATGGCACGGTGGTCCTGATCGGCTCGACCACCGAAAACCCGTTTTTCTCGCTGGTGAATCCACTGCTCAGCCGCAGCCGCGTCTTCCAGTTGAAGCCGCTCACCGAAGACGACGTGATCGCCATTCTGCGGCAGGCGTTGGAAGACAAAGATCGCGGCCTCGGCAGCCTGAAAATCAACCTCACCGCCGAAGCCGCCGACCACCTCGCCAATGTCGCCGGGGGCGATGCGCGCAGTACATTGAATGCGCTCGAACTCGCCGCGCGCACCACCCCGCCGGATAACAAAGGCGTGATCACAATTGATCTCGCCGTCGCGCAGGAGAGCATCCAACAGCGGGCCGTGCGCTATGATCGCGGCGGTGACGAACATTACGACACCATCAGCGCCTTCATCAAGAGTGTGCGCGGCTCCGATCCCGACGCGGCCCTGTACTGGATGGCGAAAATGTTACACGCCGGAGAAGACCCGCGTTTTGTGCTGCGGCGGTTGTTCATCCTGGCGAGTGAGGATATTGGCATGGCCGATCCGAACGGGCTGGTCGTAGTGTCGGCGGCGGCGCATGCGTTCGAGTGGGTAGGCATGCCGGAAGGCTACTATTTCCTGTCGCACGCTTGCATCTATCTCGCCACCGCTCCCAAGAGCAACAGCACGAGCGCCTTCTGGCAGGCGCAGGGCCACATCGAGCAGCAGGGGCCGGGCGACGTGCCGCCGTATCTGCGCGACAAGTCGAACAGTCTGTATGGCGCGGCCAAAAGCCGCTATGAGCAGACCCTCCGCGATACGGAAGGCGATCCCGGCAGCTACAAATATCCCCATAACTATCCCGGCGGCTGGGTGGAACAGCAGTATCTCCCGCTGGGCATGGAGCCGCCCGGCTGGTACCAGCCCAAAGACATTGGTTATGAGCGGACGGTCAAAGATCGTCTGGAACACTTGCGCCATCACGAGGATGAATCCGAAGGAGAAAATTAAATGGGTATCAGCACCGCATTTCAAGCCTTTATGACCGAAGCGCCGAAACATGCCGAAGCCTGGGGGCAGATGGTCCAGGCGTTGGATCAGGCCAGCGCCCTGGACAAAAAGACGGAGGAACTGGCGTATCTGGCCGTGTTAGCCGCGCTGCGCATGGAAAGCGGCGTCCCGTTCCATGTGAAGATGGCGAAGCAGGCCGGGGCATCCCGCGACGAGGTGATCAGCGCGATCCTGGTCGGGCTTCCGGCGGCAGGGCACAGCGTGACCCAGGTGTTACCGGCGGCGCTGGCCGCGTATGATGCGGAGTGAGTGCAATCAAATGGGGGCGCTGTGCCCCCAAAGTTACTGATCAAATTCGAGAACGTGATCGATTACATAAATAACCCCATCTGAAGCAATATTTCTACCGATTGTCAAAGTTTGATCATTTAGCAATAAGCCTTCATCTAAACGGCTAACCTTGATTATTTGATTTGATAGTGTTGTCAAAACTTGTTCCTGGGATATTGCCTCTGGCATCAAACGTCCGGCCACCATGTGATTCAGCAATACTTCTTTCAGTGAAACGCGTTGAGTCAACAAATCATCTACAGAAATATTCTGTGCGCTTAACCAGGCCGCAAATACTTCATCAGAGGGCACAAAAAGCGTTATAGGGGAAGTATTAAACAGAATTTCTAACAACGATGGATCAGATAACAAAGCTGCTCCAAAAATAGATGTGTCAGGCTCATTCAACAATTCATCTATTATCGGATTTTCAGGATCACCGCCAGTGCTAGGAAGATTTTCTACACGAGCGCCAACAGATATCGACGCTGTTCTACAGACCTGCTCACTACCAAGAAGCACACTACAAACCGTATTGGAAACAGTTGACGGGGTAGGCACATCGTCAGCTACTACTGTGTTTATTAAAAATACAAACTCTTCTCCCGGAGATATTTTTCCTGTGAAGCCATGTACAAGCCGATCTTCCATAAAAACATGCCCAAAATGAGTATTCGTCACACTTTCGATAGATAGCGTTTCAGGAAGCGTATCTACTATTTCTATATCAGATACACTTTGATAGGTCTGATTACGTATACGAACCGCCCAAGTTACAGGTGTACCGGGTGTAGCAGCATCTGTGCTGGCATTCATGCTTAAAATTAAGTTTCCGTCCAATATCACGGGTACTTGAGTCGCTGTTGGTGTCAAAGTTATGGTTGGTGTAGGTGTCTGCGTCCAAGCTTTCTCGGTAGATTTTTGTACAATAGTAGCAAACACAGCTTGATACGTAGCCGTTCGATTAGGCGTAGGCGTGGGGGAAAAAACAGGCGTATCAGTTCGTTGAGCAATGGCTGTTTCAGAAGCCTCTATGTCTTGCCATGCTTCTGTTTCTAATGCCTTAAGTCCCAAGTAGCTTTGCGTCTGAGACGCAATATAGTTTATATAGACCTCAGTTTCAATTGGGATAGTCGCAGTATAAGTAAAAGTTTTTGAAGGAGTAACTGTCAATGTATTCGTTAAAGTGAACGAGGAAGTTGGAACTGCAAATGATGGTGTAGGAGATATAATGCTTACTACCTTCGTGAAGTCATAGGATACATCCGGTTTTTCATCGGGAGCATTCGAGAAGCGGAAAAAAACCAAACCAACGGCAGAAAATACCACTAGGAAAAATAAAATTCTAAACAAATTGACATAATGACTTTTATTTCTCGTTTTTTCAGGCAGGGCAGTTGAAACATTTCCAGAGATGGTTTTTGATAATTCTTCAGTAAGCTTTTTTAATTCCTTCGCGCGTTTTTTTCCATGACGGCTGCGCAAATCCGTAACTTGTATACGTGATAAGCTTGCTCGCAAATCTCCTAATATCAAAACTGGGAAAATCACTTTTTTGAGAGTACGAGCCAAATGTATCTCGTCTTTTATCCAGTCTGATTCCTGAGCATCAGGAGACTCAACAAGAACAAACGCTGAACATTCTTCAATCTTCTGCTCAATAGTTGCCCACCAATCACTGCTTGGCGGAATTTCTTCATCCATCCAAACTGAAAAACCAGCACTTTGAAGAAATTTCTTAAGTCGCAGGGCAGAGTTTTTGTTTTTTCTACTATAGCTTAGGAAAATTTGAGCCATTATTATACAAAGATAGAAATATCAAATAAATTTATTATAAGCTGTTTTTCAAAAGTCGTAAATAATATATTTAATAAACAAACGGTTACAAAAACAGCGTATAACGATTTTATATACTTGCTACACGCTGTTTTTTATTAGGTGATTTAGGTTTGTAAATCTAAGCTCCCCCCCCCCATTGGATACCGCCGCCAGCAGCCGATCCCCCAACTCCGCCGGATCACTGCGCTCGATGATCAGATGCTGCGCGTCATGGAAGCGCATAAAATCGCGCAGTGCCCCCGCCACATCCGCGACCAGTTCATCACTCGGCACGATCCCCGGTTCCAGGTAGATCGCTTTGAGGCGCAGCGTGTTCGTTTTGCGCTCCAGCTTGGGATCAAACCGCCCCACCAGTTGATCGCGCCACAGAATCGCCAGACAAAAATAGCCCCAGATGCGCTGCGGTTCCGGCTTATAGGCTTCCAGCCGCTGCATGAAGTTCCAGAACTGTTCGTCGCGTTTTTGCGCCCACCACAGGCTGTCGAACGGACTGAGAAACGTGGTTCGCTCCGCCCGGATCGCGCCGTCCGCCGCCCGTTCGAGGATCGGCAGAGTGTCCCGGTGGACAATCAGCGCCCCGTTTTTCCCGTTGGCGAGTTCACCTTCCACCTCGACCAGCGTGCCATCCGCGATCAGCGCTTTGACCGCCGGGGCCGCTTCGCCGCGTTTCATGTGGGTATAATCGGCCAACTGCGCCGGGTGGCAGATGCCAAGCGCCCGCGCCGCCAGTTCGATCATGTGCCGCCGCGCCGCGTCGATGTCCGGCTCATTCTGATCCACCCAATCGGGCAGCACCCGCTCGCGCAGATCGTACACCCGCTGAAAATTGATCCGGTTGGCGATCATCAGTTCGCCCGCGTTATACAAATGCTCTAAGGCGCGTTTGGCGGGCTTCCAGTCCCACCATGTGCCCTTCGTCTCGCGCTTATATTCAAAATCCGCCGCGCGTAAGGCCCCTTCCTGCTGGACGCGTGCGCGCACCTGTTCAACCACCGGGCGGTTATCGGGCTGATCCGCCCACCCCCACCACCAGTTACCGTTCGCCTTCATTTTATGCATCAGATAGCGGTATTCGGTCAGCGGGATGATACACGCCGCGTGCATCCAGTATTCGAACAACAGCCGATCCTGGTAGATCAAACGGTCAAAGTCGGCGGGATCGTACGTCCCCAGGCGGCTCCACAGCACCAGATACTGGCTGCGCCGCACGAGATGCAAGGTGTCGATCTGCACGCAGCCAAGCTGCTGCACAAGCTGGTAGATGCGCTCCGGCGTGGGATCGCCGGTCGGGGTGGTGTGCAGTCCTTGCGCATAGAGTGCAGTGGTGCGCACAGCGGACAGGGGAAATTGGCTCATAGTTGGCTCTCAAGGGTTGGCAGGCGAGAAATAACTATTTTAGCACAGCCGTTCTAGCTCGTCAAACACCCCTACCCCAAACGCCGCACTTTCGTTATCATCAGGCGTGTGACATCGCACTGGAAAGGTTTCGCATGAATACACGCCCGGCCTGGGGCCTGCTCGCCATTGGCGCGCTGATCGTCATCGCGCTGCTGGTATCACCGTTTTGGCTCGATCCGCTCTCAGACTATCTGGAAGAGGAAGAAGTAATCCGACCCTTCCCCGATGCGTTTTACACCGACTTATCCGCCGAAGAACAGGATATGTACCTGGAATTGTACGCAGACAAACCGCAGCAAGCGCAAGCCTTTGTCGAGGCGCGTCTCGAAGAACCCGTGATGATCGACGAACTCCCGCCGGATTATTCGGAACTTTTGCTGACCGGAACCTTCAGCGGGTTGGGCGCAATCTACGCGGTGCATGGCAACGTTTTTGTCTACCGCCTGGCCGATGGCGGCACGGCGGTGCGCCTTGAAGAATTTGATACGGTGAACGGCCCCGGCCTTCAACTGCTGTTCTCGCGCGAACCCGCCCCCACCACCGAGGAGGAACTCGGTCAGACCGCCCTCAATATGGAAGAGGTGCCGCGCTGGGGATTACGCGGCAATCGCGGCAACCAGAATTATGTGGTGGAGGGCGTGCCCGCCTTCAACGTGGATAACTACGACGGCGGCAGCCTGGTGTTGTACTCGACGGAATACCATACCGTGTTCGGCTTTGCTACGCTCCAGCGTCCGTCCCAGTAGCCAGCACCGGACGCCAGGCGGGAGCACATCCGTTTTCGAAGATCAGGCGGGAGTCGCGGCCATCCGCCTGCATCACGTAGATTCCGTCATGTTCACCGGGCTGAGGGTTAAAGGCATACTGAAGCTGGTACGCGATAGCGCTGCCGTCCGGCGACCACGCGGGATTATATTTGCGCACCCCATTCTCGATGGGCGTCAGCAGTGTCAGCCCCGATCCATCCATGCGCATCTTATAGATCACCATATTCGCGCCGTCATCGCTGCTAAAAGCGAAATACTCACCATCCGGGGCGAAAGTGGGGCGGCTTTCGATGATGGGGGTTGTAAACGTCAACTGCGTCAGTGTTTCCGTCTCCAGGTCCAGGCTGTAAAGATCGATATACCCATCACTGCCACGCCGCGCCGCAAAAACGATCTGCTGCGCGTCAGGGGACCAGGCCGGACTGCCCGTCGACGCAAATTCGTCTGGCGTAATGCGCCGCTGATCGGTGGTGTCGGCATTCATGACGTAGAGAGCAAACCGGATTCCCTGTTCGTGCTCGCCTGAGATCGCCACGCCATAAGCGATCCGGGTGCCATCCGGGGACCATGTCGGGAAAAAACCGGGGATCAGAGGCCGGATGCTCTCGTCCTCGACATCCATCACATAGATCATATATTCCCCCGTCTCATCCGACGCAAACAGAAGCTGGGTACCATCCGGCGACCAGGATAAATAGGAATAATGGGCCGGGGTGTCGGTCAGACGGCGGGTGCTGTCATGATCCAGGTCGTACAGATAAATATCACCGACAGGATTATAGTCTCTGGGGCAGGAGATAAACGCGATCTCGTGGGGCACATTGTCGTCCTGCGCCTTAATCTGACCGTCTGCCGCGCCGCTGAACAACAGGTCCAGCACCACCAACGCCATCCACATCTTCGCAGCGCCCATGTCCGATCCCCCCTTTGACACGTAACCGATCAATAAACTTTGGCGAATTTACAAATTCTTAAGAAACACCATCTATCTTCGATGCTATTTCGTAAGAGGTATAAAGTTGTAAACAATATAATCTTGAGTATCATTAATTGTATATCTTTTAGCCATTCTAATCATTTGGTAGAAACAGTGATTTTACAACACATCCCAGCGCGCCGATCTGCCTTATTTTCAAGTCTTACTGCAATAGCAACTATCAGTGTTTTGTTTCTTTCAGGTTGCCAAGGTTCCGATACAGAACCATCTCAAAAACCCACCTTATCAACGAATTCAAATGTAAACATAGAATCACTCCCAGTTGCCATATCTACCCCAGCGCCTACTACTACGCCACAGGTTAGTGCCACCCCAGACCCTGCCTCGAGCCATTTTCAAAATGGTCAAGCGGCTTATGAACAGCAGAACTATGCAACAGCAATTGAAGAATTCACACAAGCTATCAACACAAATCCTAGCGCAGACCTTTATTACGCTCGTGGGTTAGCCTATGCCGCCGAAAATCAGTATGTGGAAGCTGTTAATGACTTCAGTGAGGCAATTGTTTTAAATCCAGATATGGGAAATGCGTTTGTGAAGCGCGCATCAGTACGCCTAGAAGTGCAAGAGTATAGCCGTGCATTGGAAGACACCGAACAAGCCCTGGAGATTGATCAGGACAATATTGAAGCCCACAGCTACAAGGCAAGAGCACTCGACCTAAATGGAAATCTTGAAGCAGCGAGTTATGCCTATTCAGAAGTTATCAAACGACAACCGACCAACTCAGAGGCTTATTTGCATCGAGGCTTCTGTGAATTTAGATTAGCCGATTACGAAGCTGCCTTAAGGGATTACCAATTCGCGATCAAACTCGACCCCCAATCCGCGCTTGCGTTCACCTTTCGTGGGACAGTTTATTTTGCTCAGGAAAATTATGTCGAAGCCTGGCTGGATTTCCATCATGCAGTCATACTCGATCCAACCTTCGCGGAAGGATTCAAGTTTCTGGGCGACTATTACGATCAACAGCAAGATTTTGATAAAGCTTTAGAGGCTTATTCCAAAGCCATTGAACTCAACCCAGAATATAGTGAAGCCTATCGAAAGCGGGCCATGATCAATGCCCGATTAGGCTTATCGGATCAGGCTCTTTCAGATCGAGAAAATGCCATCAAATACAGCACAAATAGTGTAGGGATCATGGCCGGTGATTTTGATCTGGAAATCACTCGCATCTGGCATACAACCTCAGCCCAGGACAAACATCCCAAGAATGACATTTTTCTGGTTTTGAAAATCGATCTTTACAACTATTCCTCGAAAAAAATCAAGATGTCGAAATTCGATTTTCCAGCATTCTCGGATGATAAAAAATATGATGTCACCAAGTTCATGTATCATATACGCGAGGAATATTATCAGGATTTACGGCTTTATCCACCTAACGATAAAGATGGAATGTCCTTCGAGCCATTTCAACACTGGTCTACTTTTGTAGCTTATGATCTACCCGCAGATTTGAGTGAGATCAGTATTGAATTTTCGCCAACCGGCCAAAAAGTTAAATTCAAATTGTGGTTGAATGCTCACCCGGATGCTGACTATGACTACGCTCTTGCTCAGATCAATGGGCAACAGGTTATACAAATTCAAGGTGTCTATTTCACCGATAGCATAAAAGACATTCTTTCTGTCGACAAAATTTCAATTGAAAACTGCAAGGGATCAGCAGATGCAAAGGAAACTCGGAGTATCACCTATACGACTAGGCGAGAAGTGAGAGTCTCCGATAGCACGACAACCAATACTGAGGTAGGGCTGCAAACTCCTGTTCCCAAAGTGCCAAACACATATCTGGAAGGTAAGGTCAAAAAACAGTATTACGAAGAACATACTGAAAGTACGGAAGAAACCCTGGCCTATACGGTATCTAAAGAATTTGCGGCGGCCCCCGGAACCCATACGAATTATGAAATCATCTGGTATGTTGTTTCCAAGAGAGGGTATATCGAACTCTTGATCGAAGATCAGAGTTTTAGCATACCTTTTTCTATTGACGAACGAATCGAACCAGAAGACCGTTCTCTCGACCAGACACCTTGCCCGTAACCGTTACGTCTGCGGCTGCTGCTCCAACGCTGCGATCTCCGCTTCCAGCGACGGCGGGAATAAGATGCGGCGGAAGATGGCGATCATCGTCAGGCCGACCAGCACGCCCACCCACAGTTGAAACAGGGTGATCAAAAAGGTGGCGGTGCCCTCGTCCGCCTTCGACAGCCCCGCCACGCCCGACAGCAGCGCGCCGATGGTCAGTTCGCGCCCGCCTGCCCCGCCCGGCATGGCCGACAGCGCCGCGATGATCACCGAAAAGCCCAGAATAAACGTCGTTTGCGCCAGCAGCGTCCACGATCCAGCCGCGCCCAACCCCCGCAGCAGGATATAAAACCCGATGCTGTCCAGAAAATACGCGCCGCCCCCTAACAGAAGCGGCACAATCAGGTTGCGCAGCTTGAGCAGTTCATACGTCGAATCATACAACTTGTGCAGCGGCGCATATAAGCGCCGGATCAGCGGCCAGCCTTTCGACTGTTCCAGCAGCCACAGCGACAGCGGGCGGTACTGCACGATCAGAATCAGCAGCAGCATGGCCGCCGTCGTGATGGCTAACACCGTGCGCACCTGCCCCGCTGACAGATCGCCCGTTTTCAGACTATCCGCCGCGCAGAACATGCCGCCCGCCGCCAGCAGAATCACCGCCATCCCGTCCACCAGTCGCTCCATGAGAATCACAGGCAGCGTGCGCGCGATTTCCACCCCGGTCATGTTTTTGAGCACTACCGGCTTTAAGACTTCGGCGACTTTGCCGGGGCTGATCGACAGCGACATCCCCGCCAGCCACAACACCGCGCTGTCCCGCTCGCGGACGACCGGGTTTTCAGGCGACGATTCCACCGGGCCGCGTTTCGTCTGCACCCCGATCACGCCCAGATAATAGCGCCATTCAAAATAACGCAGCGTCCAGTTCAAAAATTTCAACAGCAGCACCGGCAGGAATAACCACGCCGGGAATGTTTTGAGTGTCTCAACCAGTTGGTCCGCCCCGGTGATCACCACCACGCCGATCAGCGCCAGCGCGATGAACACCAGCCCGGCCACCACTTGCCGTCGATATTTCCGCATACCACCTCAAGAATTTGACCCAATAAACCAGCCCGCTGCATGGAGCGGCGGTGGGAAAGGATAGGCCACAACATCAGTTTTTTCAAGTCGGTGTTTGGGCCGCAATCGATAACTGGCCGCTCCTATGGCTTTCACCCATCC
>DATALK010000412.1:0-3701 GCA_036261085.1 Phototrophicaceae bacterium
AAATGGCGGGTGAAACGTTATCTGCTGAGACACCGTTTCCAACTGTGCGGCAACGGCATCCCAGGTAAACCGCGCGCTTACCAGTTCTCGCGCGGCGGCTCCCATTTGCTGCCGCAAGGGGCTGTTCGTCAGGAGAGTCGTCAGCGCCGCCGCTAACGGTTCCACCGCCGGTTCTACTTCCAGCCCCGCGCCGTGTTGAGCGACTTCCGGCAGGTAACAGCCGGGAGAAATCAGCACCGGCAATCCCGCCGCCAGCGCTTCCAAAACCACCATCGGCAATCCTTCCCCAACCGCCGGGAGCGCCAACATATCCGCCGCCGCCAACGCGGCCAACCGGTCAATCCCGCCCAGATAGCCCGTGATGATGATGCGCTCATCCAGGTACGGTTGCAGCGCGGCTAACGCGCCTTCATCTGGCCCGACGATGACCAGCCGCGCACCGGGGATATTGGCCTGCCGGAAGGCTTCCACTAGGACACCAATCCCTTTACGCGGGTGCAGCCGCGCCATAAACAGACACACCGGCGCATCACCCAGGCCATAACGCTGGCGGAAGGTTTCGCGCCCTGGCAAGTCAGCATATTCGGCGGGATCAACGCCGTTGGGAATAACGCTAAAAGTCGCCTGCGCACCCAATGTTGCCCAGAGCGTTTGCGCCTCGGCCATTTCCGCAGCGGTCAGCCCCACAACCTGGGTGAACCGCCGCGCTACCGCCCGACTAAAGACTTGATCCCAAACCGATTTTATGCTGCTGCGTCCGGTATTCAGTGCTAATGTCCCATGCGGCGACAGCACCAACGGTTTTTTCAGGTGGGCTGCCAGCGGTGTCACCAGCAAATTTTCAACGGTGCGGAATTCGTGGCAGTGAACTACATCCACCTCCGGCAGCCAGCGCCGCGCCAATTGGCCGATGGTGAAGGGGGTAGATAAATTCAAGCGTCCGCGCAGCGCGGGGGAGAGATTAGCCGCTCGAATGATTTGAACGCCGTCGCGGGTTTCAACGGCTGGGCCAGCGTACCGCTGGTGCTGGTCAAGGGCGTCAGTGGTCAAAACGGTGACGCGATGGCCCCGGCGCACCAGCGCGCGGGCCATGCCTTCCACCGAACGTACTACCCCGCCAAACGCATAAGCGGGCGCATAATAAGGAGTGAGGTGCAGGATGTGCATTAGCCCATGATACCAGACCCGAACTATAAACGACAACAGCCCTCGGTAGAGGGCTGTTGTCTAAAATCTATTCTAAAAAGGTTAATGAACTCTGGCCTTTTTTTGGACGTTAATCGAGCGATTTTCGATCCCGGTGGTTAACTCGGTGGCGTCCAGAATCACGGTATCCGCTTCCTGGTCGAGGATGCGCACTTCATCATTACCGGAGTAGGTGACGTGGCCTTCAACGATGACGCGACCATTCTGAACGATGGTCACTTGTTCGCCCACTCGGGGCCACATAATGCGCCGCATGAGAGACATAAGTTGCTCCCTTTACATTTTTCATAAACATTACGGTCACTATCGCAACTCTAAACCTACCACCAGCGGAAGGCGATAGGCCAGTAGGACTAACCATGACTGAGGTACGGTAATACTGCTGGGTTCGCTTAATATAGCGATTAATGAATGAAGGCCCGCAAAATTGGTGAAATAAAAGGAAATCGGGGAAGGATTGACAGACTTCCCCGACAGCTTGTTGGAGGTTAAAAGGCGATTAGAATTTGGGGCGTTTGAAGACGCAGAAGTAGCGGCTCGTCCATTGCCGCCCACTGCTGGTATCCGTCATCAACACATCGGCGCGTTCGCCGACGCGCACCGGCTGCATGTGGACGAGTTCCCAACCCTGGTCGCCCAGCGCGTCAAGCTGCGGAATCATGGCCTGCGGGGTAAATGATGGAATCCCATCTTTCCAATCCCAGCGTTCGCGCAAAAAATCTTCTTCGCGTTTGGCGTCCGCTTCCACAAAAATCGTCAGATATTCCCAAAGCTGGCGTTCAGCCATGACAGCCTCCTCAGAATGAATCGCACTCCTACCCGTCTATACGTAGAATACCAGACCGAGGTTACGATTTCAGCGCCAGCGGCAGATAACGATCAATCAGATAATCGGGATAACCAATCGCTTTAAGGTTCGCGGCGCAGTCGTCGCCGGTGGCACCTTGATCGCGCCAGTATGGCACGCGCTTGAGCAGCGTTTCCACCCGTTCGCGCGGGGTGATAATCCAGGTATCTTTGGGCACGATGCTGAACCAGATGACTTCCATCTCTTCAACCATGCGCGTGTTTTTGAGGAAGGGCGCGACCAGCAGCACATGGCGCGCGCCTTTATCCAGCAGCAGTTGGCGGACAAACCGCGCCGTCCCGCCCAGGTCAACCAAATCTTCAATCACGGCGACTACATGACCCTGCACATCAATCGTCAATTCCTGAATGACACGCGGCTGGTCGAGCGGCTTGCCGGGGCCAGCGTAACACTGCACACCCAACGTGCCAAATTCAATTTTGGGGATATGTTTTTTGGCGCTCCAGGCGATGTGGTCATGCAGCAGCACCCCCGGCAGCAGACCACCCATTGTGACCATCACCGCTTTGGTAATTTGCTGGCCGTCGTCGGCGTGGGTCTTTTGATAATCGTAGACCTGCCACGCCAGTTCCGCCGTCATGTAGGCTTCGACATCATCAGGGATATATAAAAACCGGAGGTTATCCAGGGGGATAGATACACCTTCCGGCTGCCGCCAGTAATCTCTATTCAGGTTCATCAGGAAAGGCCCTCAAAAATGTGCGATTTGTTGTAAACGCAAGCCTTCCGCTTGCGAACATATTATAACGCACGGTCAGGGGATGAAACAGGAAATCGCGCCTTAATCGGTATCAAGAAACATTTCCTGGCGGAAAGCGCTGGCAAAGCCACTCACCCACAGCGGCAAATGGGGTTCGGCTTCAAAGAAAAGCGCCACTTCATCCCCGACTCGCCCGACCTGCCAGACACATTCGGCAAAGTCGCGCATATCCAGACCGACACGAACTTCTACTGCCGATTGCGGCGGGTCGCAGAGGTGAAGTTGGTTGTTGTTGATCGCTTCCCAAACACCGCTGTGTAATTTCCTTCCCAGCGGATCCGTCGGATGATCGGGATAACGATACAGGGGCAGTTCGGCATCTTTGGGATACGCGCGTTTCAAAAAGTCCTGAATCTCGTCTGATAAAAGTTCATTGGGTAGATTAGGTTGTTCGGGTTCATTTTGCGCCTGCTGAATCGCCCGGACATACTGCTGAACATCAAAAATAATAAGTCTGGTTGTGGGCAAAGAATCATCAAGTGGAAGAAGGTTATGAAAGCCAAACCACCAAATCTGGTTGTTATGATGCCGAGCCGAAATATAAGTATGGCCTTCTCCAAAATACGGAAAACATTTGTCGGCGCGTAATTCAATATCACTGTCATCGGACGAAAACGGCAGCGCTTCGGTGGCAATACATTCGTCATCCACAAACACGCGCCACAACGTCAACGGCTGTGAATAGACCCAACCGCCGTCGGTTTCATCACAACGTTTATTTTCAGCAATACACGGTTCGCAGCGCAGCACAGAAACAGCCATGAGTATCCCCTTATCGCACCGTGACGCGGCTGCCATTGGGCGTTTTCTGCACCACCACATGCACCGGGAACGAGTCGCGTAGGTCGTCAATGTGGGTGATGACCA
>DATALK010000432.1:0-2146 GCA_036261085.1 Phototrophicaceae bacterium
TGATGAGGACGCCAACATCGGCCATGCCGTGACCCGCTCCGTGATGGGCGGTTTTGCCTACAGCGGTCAGGTGTGTAACAGCGTCCAGCGCATTTATGTGCATCGCGCCCGTTACGACGAATTCCGCCAGCAGTTCGTTCAGGCAACTCAAAAACTGGTGCTGGGCGATCCGCTGGATGACCAGACGGACATTGGCCCGGTGATTAACGAAGCCGCTGCTGCGCGCATTGACCAATGGGTGCAAGACGCGGTGGCGCAGGGGGCGACGGTGGCCGCTGGGGGGGGCGCGCCAGGGGACGCTCATGCAACCGACGATTCTGGAAAACGTCAGCGATACGATGCCGGTAATGTGCGCCGAGGTGTTTGGCCCGGTGGTGGCGCTGACGTCGTTTGACGATTTTGACGCGGCGCTGACGGCGGCGGATCAATCTGTTTATGGTCTGGCGGCGGGAGTGTATACGCGGGATATTAACAAAGCGCTGCGAGCGGTACAGCGGTTGAACGTTGGCGGCGTGATGATTAACGATGTGCCGACCTTCCGCGTGGATCAAATGCCTTACGGTGGCATGAAGGACTCCGGCATTGGCCGCGAAGGCCCGCGTTTTGCCGTTGAAGAAATGACGGCGCTCAAGCTGGTCGTGATTAATGTTGGGGTGTAAATTACTTCTTAGGCTAATCCGATGTTGTAACGGTTTCCAGCAGCAGGCGTTCGCCGGTTTCGCCCGTTGTGGTTACACGGCCTGTCAGGCGTTCGCCGGTTGACCAGTTGTAGACCATCACGCGCAGTTGATAGTCACCGGGCGGCAAATCAGCCGTCGGAATAGCCGTCTGGCGGCAGGCGAATGCTTCACTCGGCAGACCATAATCTGCCTGCTGTACCAACTGTCCAGTATCATCCAGCAGATGCAGCCCAACCGAATAGGTATAGGGCGGCACATCAGCGCTAACGGCCCACACTAACTGCACTTTTAACGGTTGACCGTTTTTCGGCGGGGTAATGTCCACATTCGTGATAGCGATGCCAGCGCCAAAATGCCAGTCCGCCGCTTCCGGCTGGAAGGCCGATGCGGGAAACCTTCGATACAGGTCAAGTCGCAGTCGGGGCAGGTCAAAAACGGGGCCGCAGGCGGCGTACTGTCCCGCCAGCGCTGCCGTAAAATCGGTCAGGCGGGAAGTGGTGGGCAGACGTTTATCGATACCGACCCAGACCTGTGGCGCATTTCCCACAAACTCCTGTGCGGCGGCGGTCAGCGTATCTCCCGGCAGCGCTTCCAACATGGTAAATCTGACCGGCAGGCCATACAGATAATATTCGGCGGGGCGCAAATCTAATACCCAATTGTAAGTTGTATCGTGCAGCGCGACGACATCCCCGGCTTGCGCCTGCTGCGCCAAGGTTGCCGCCAGCGTGTCCCAGGGAAGCGTTTGCACGCTGTCGGTGTCGCGCATTAAGGTTCCGTCCACATTGGCGTGGATGCCGATGATGAGCCACAGACCTAACAGCAGCGGGGCGGCCAGTTTCAGCCGGGTTTTTCCTAGACTGGCGAGACCCAGCCCACCGAGCAGCGCCAGCAGCGGCCAGAGTACCAGCAGATACCGTTCGCGCCCGAACTTAATCAGGGCGGTGCGTTCGTTAACCACCACCACCACGACCAGCGTTGTCAGTGTCCAGAACCAGACAGCCAAACTTTTCCGTCGATAAACCCGCAGCGACCAGAGCGCCAAAATGCCGACCAGCGCCAACAGCCCCAATGCGCCATTGCTGAAAAACAGGCTGGTGCGGGCCAGCAGTTCGGAGATCGCTAAACCGGGGTCATGGGTGAGAGTATTGGCCGCGCCAAAACGCCGGAACGCTTCCAGAATTACGCCAATCCAGGGCAGAAACAGCGCGCCGCCGAGCGCCATTAAGCCGGTGATGCGCCACCAGCGGTGATTTTTCTGCACAAACAGCAGGTGATACAGGCCGACGACGCCTAAGGCCAGCGCAATCGAATAATGGGTATAGAGCAGGCCGCCAATGCTGAGGACAAAACCAGCCTGCAAAAACCGGCCTGGTTTGTCATGTTGGAGCAGCCGCGAGTAAGCCCACAATACAATGGTCAGCAGCAGTACCGAGAGCATATAGGTGCGGAGTTCGTGCAGATAA
>DATALK010000444.1:0-2808 GCA_036261085.1 Phototrophicaceae bacterium
GGACGAACTGTATCAGACGGTTTTCATTCGTCCCTATAACGCCCTGGCGGACTTCCTCGCTACTTTTGACCGGGACGCGGTGGACGGCTTTGGCCGCTCGTTGGCGCGGTTCTTCGGGCGACTGGGCGAGGCGGTGCGCTTTACGCAGACCGGCCAACTGAACTGGAATGTGGCCGGAATTGTGGGCGGCCTGGCGATTATTCTCATCATCGTTGTGATTGGGAGGGCGGCATGAATCCGGCTATTCCGATTGGGTTAATTTCGCTGCCCCTGATTTCGTCGCCTTTGACGTATCTCACCGGGCGGCTGCTGGGACGACGATCCGCCCCCGCCCGCTGGCTGGCGCGGCTGGTATTGGTCGCGGCCTGGGTGATTTTTGCGATGATGGTACGGGATTACGCTGACCCCACGATCTTCCGCATTGAAGGCGTGGCGTTCCGCGTGGATGGTTTAAGTTTGCTGTTCGCGGCGCTGTCGCTGTTTTTAGGAACGCTGGCAGTGATTTACTCTGGCCCCATCATGGCCGGACGCACGGGCGAAGAAAAATATTATGCGCTGCTGCTGGCCTTAACCGGCACGATGATTGCGCTGGGCTGCGCGGCGGATCTGTTTAACTTGTGGGTGTGGTTTGAGGCGATGGTGGTCGCCACCTATCTGCTGGTGGTGTTTTACCGGGAGAAAGTCACCTCGCTGGAAGCGGCGGTGAAATATCTGGTGCAGAGCGCCATCGGTTCGGTGCTGGTCATTCTGGGGATTGCCCTGGTGCTGGCGCAGACCGGGACGCTCGATCTGGCCGCCATCAGTGCGGCTGGTAAGCCGGATGTGCTGGTGGTCGCTGGAGTGTTATTTGTGCTGGGCTTCGGCGTCAAAATCGCCATCGTGCCGCTGCACACCTGGCTACCGGATGTGTATTCAGAGTCCCCGAGCGGTATCAGCGCAGTGATGTCCGGGGTGGTGACCAAAGCCGGATTAGTCGCCCTGCTGCGCGTCCTGGCGGCCCTGGCCGGGGTGGCATTTTCCTGGGGCGCGCTGCTGATGATGTTTGGTGTCCTCAATATTTTTGTAGGCAACCTGCTGGCGCTGCGGCAGCAAAGTATCAAACGACTGCTGGCCTATTCCAGCATGAGCCAGATTGGTTACATGCTGCTCGGTATTGGCATTGGCATTTATACCGGCGAAAGTTCCGGCATTCAGGGCGGCCTGTTCCATGTGCTGAATCACGGCCTGATGAAAGGGCTGGCGTTTTTTGTCGTGGGCGCGCTGCTGTATGCGCTGGGGCGCACCTCGGGCAACGAACATCGGCTGACCATTGCCGATTTATCGGGCGCAGCGCGGCGCTACCCGCTGCTGGGGTTGGCTTTCACGCTGGCGCTGTTGAGCCTTGGCGGTGTGCCGCCGCTGGCAGGGTTTATGTCCAAGTGGCAGATTTTTGTGGCTGGTTTGGGGACGGGGACGGCCTGGATTGACTGGCTGGTGATCTTCGCCGCGCTCAACAGTGTGCTGTCGCTGGGGTACTATCTGCCGGTGATTAACACCCTGTTCCGCGACAATCCAGCCGCTGAATGGCAGCGGGGGCGGGCGATTCCGTTGGCGATGATAGGGCCAATCCTGGTGCTGGCGGTTTTGATGCTGCTCATTGGTTTATGGCCGGGGGCGCTGACGTGGTTAACACAACCCGCTGCGGCCAGTTTGCTGGCCGCATTTGGTGGTTAAGGGAGGGAACTGATGGATATTTTATTAACACCCCCCATTGCTTTTGTCGTTTATCTGGTGCTGGCCGGTTTGCTGGTGCAGTTGGGGAAACGGCTGGCTCCGAACAATCCGGCGTCGGCGTTAAAACGCAGCACCTATGCCAGCGGCGAACTGGCCCCGGAGAATCTGTCCGCGCCAGGGTACAGACCGTTTTTCCGGGTAGCGCTCTTTTTTGCGATGCTCCACCTGGGCGTGCTGGTGCTGGGCAGCGGCCAATTGACCGGGATTGAAGCGGTTTATCTGGCAGGATTAGGAATGGCCTTGTTAGCGTTAATTTTAGGATAGGGATGTCGGGGAGCGGGATTAACCGCTTCTGGTAAGGGATAAAAACGTATGGGACTTGATTTAGGTAAAACATGGAATGAGACCTTAGACCGGGTGAAAACCTGGGCGCGGATTAACTCGCCCTGGGTGCTTCATTTTAACAGCGGTTCCTGCAACGGCTGTGATATTGAAATTCTGGCGACCCTGACGCCGCGTTATGATGTCGAACGGTTTGGCATCAAACTTCAGGGCAGCCCGCGCCATGCCGATGTGTTGATTTGCACCGGGCCGGTGTCGCTGCAAGCCCGCGAACGCCTGCTGCGGGTGTACGAACAGATGCCTGAACCCAAATTTGTGATTGCCGTCGGGACGTGTGCCGTGTCCGGCGGCGCATTCCAGGGCTGTTACAACGTTGTCGGCCATATTGATGAAGTTATTCCGGTGGATGTGTATATCCCCGGCTGCCCACCGCGCCCGGAAGCGATCATTGACGGCGTGGTGAAACTGCTCGGTACATTACAGCCCGCGAAGGGGGAGCAAAGCGCATGACCGTCGAAGAACAACTGCAAACCGCACGGGAATTGTTGGCGGCGCTCGGCGGCGAAGGACAAACCCCGGAAGCGAATCGGCTGGATATTCCGGTTGCTGGTGAAAATCTCATTGCGGCCATCGCGGCTTTGTTATCAGCCAAGTGGGGTTATCTGGCGGCCATTACCGGTCTGGATTTGGGCGTGGAGGCCGGTCAGATTGAGCTATTGTATCACTTCTGTCAGGGCGCGGCCGTGCTGACCC
>DATALK010000452.1:0-8148 GCA_036261085.1 Phototrophicaceae bacterium
CGGTCACGGTGATAGTGGTGCTGGCGGTATTCGACCCGCCGGGGCCAGTCACCGTCAGGGAAGCCGTATATGTGCCCCCGCTGACATAGCTGTGGGTCGGGTTCGCCTGGGCGCTGGTGCTGCCATCGCCGAAGTTCCAGGCGTAAGTGGTAATGCTGCCTGTCGAGGTGTTCGTAAAGGTCACATTCAGCGGCGCGTTGCCCGTGACTGGATTCGCCGTAAAGCTGGCTACCGGAGCCGCCGGAACCGCGTTGACGATAATGGTCGTACTGGCCGTATTGGACCCGCCGGGGCCAGTCACGGTCAATGAAACCGTGTACGTTCCAGCGCTGGCATAACTATGGGTGGCATTCGCCTGATTACTGGTGCCGCCATCCCCAAAGTTCCAGGCATACGCCGTAATGCTGCCCGTCGAGGTGCTGGTGAAAGTCACATTCAGCGGGGCGTAGCCGGTGGTCGGATTCGCCATGAAGCTGGCTACCGGAGCCGCCGTCGCCGCATTGACAATAATGTTAATCGTCGCCGAAGCGGTTCCCCCTGGCCCGGTCACAGTCAGCGACACCGGATAAGTTCCGGCAGTAAAATACGTGTGCGCCGGGTTAAGCTGATTGCTCGTGCCACCGTCGCCAAAATTCCAGGCATAGGTGGTAATTGTGCCCGTTGAATAATTTAAGAAAGTGACCGCTAATGGCGCGCTGCCGCTGATCGGATTAGCGCTAAAATTGGCACTGGGACGCGGCAGGGCCGCTGTGGCCGTCGGCAGCAGGGTCGCCGTCGGAGAATTGGTTGCGGTCAGGGTGGAGGTCGGAGTCAGGGTCGCGGTCAGCGTTATCGTGGCCGTTTCCGCAGCCGTCACACTGGCCTCCGGCGTCAACGTGGCGCTGGCGAACGGCGTGGCGCTCAGGGCCGCCTGGGTGGCTTCGTCAGGTGACAGCGTGGCTACCGTTGGGGCCAGGGTCGCCACCGTTGGGGTTGTCAGTGATGATAATCCGGTGGCTGTAGGCACCGCCGCGATCTGGGTGGACGCCCCCACGCCGGTTGCAACCAACTGATCCATCGCCGCCTGGGTTCCCAGTTCGGGTTTGACCTGACGAAATAGGGATTGTTCCCAGGGACGATAATCGGCGGTCAGGCGCGGTTCGACAGTGACATTGAGGACACTTGGACGCGAAAACGATAAGCCCATCTGGGAGGCGCACAAAATAATACCAAATAATAAGGGGATCAGAACCAGAAAAGACAGGCTGCTCGTTCGTTTGCGCCACATATTTAATTCACTTTCAAACCGACAGGTAGTTGAACGGTCACGACAGTGCCAACATCAATCTGGCTTTCCAGGCGAATAGTCCCCTGATGGGCCTCCACAATGTGCCGGGCCAGATACAGGCCCAGTCCCAAACCCCGGCTGTCCGTCGGGCCAGCGTCAGCGGATTGTCCCCGGTACAGCCGCTCAAAAACTTTATCAATTTCGTGGGAACCAATGCCCACGCCGCTGTCTATCACCGCCATCGTGACGGCGGTTCCGTTGGCCTGCGCTTCGACTTTTACGATGCCCCCCGGCAGTGTATAGCTGTAGGCATTATGCAGCAGGTGGTCAATCATCTGCCCCAACCGGCGCGCGTCACCCGTCAGCGGCAGGGTGGGCGGCAGCGTAAACGAGAGGGCTAATTCGCGCTGCGCCAACAGCGGCTCCCAGATTTGCAGATGGGTTTGCAGCAGCTCGGTTAAATCCAGCGGTTCGATGTCCAGCACAAACTGATGGGCAATAATGGCACTGACGTCAATAACCTGATTCACCATCCGTTCAAGCGTGTGTAAATGCGTGCTGACATTCTCAACAAAGCCCTGGCCCTGCGTGCTGAGGCGCTGCTGTTCCAGCATATTGAGCAAATCAACATACCCGCGCGCGGCAGTCAGCGGTGTGCGCAGTTCATGCGAAAGCTGCAAGATCATCTCATCTTTAATGCGTTCGTTTTCGATCAGCACGGTGATGTCGCGGAAGACAATCACATAGCCGAGTAATTCCCCATCTGGCATCAACACGGTGGTCGCCAGCACGCTGAAAAATTGGTCGCCAAAGTTAACGGTTCGGGGTTCCGCCAGTTCGCCCGGATATTTGCAAAGTTGAATAAAAGTCCGGCGCATCTGGCGGTTTTGTTGCACCAGTTGGAGCAGCTTATCCGCTGTACGATTGCGTAAGATGATTTTGCCGCTTGGATTTTGGACCATGACGGCATCCGCGATACTGCTGAGAACGGCATCGCGGCGCACGGTTTCCTGGAGCTGCGCCAGATAGAGCTGATTGATCTCCTGATTGCGCTGGACGAGCTGATCGGTCATATGGTCAAACGACACGCTCAGTTCGCCTAACTCGTCCGGCATTCGCAGGCCCACTCGTTGGGATAAATCGCCATCCCGAATCAGGCGCGTCGTTTCCACCAACCGCGCTACCGGGCGGGTGATAGTGCGGCCAATGCCAATCCCCAGCACCGCCACCACCGCAAACATGCCGGAAAACAGCAAGCCGAACAAATCACGACTGGTACTGGTCTGCTCGACCAAAAACCGACTGGGGAGCGCGACCCCTAACAGCCCAATCGCGGTACTGCGCACCTGAAAGGGCACATACAAAACCTGGTATTCTTCATTGTTCAGGACTATTTTTTCAATCGGGCTGGAAGTTTCTGCCGCTGCCAGCAGTTGCGCGGCATGATCGGCATCCAGCACCAGTTGGCTTTGCTGAGATTGGAGCGTCGTCCCCAGAACGCCGCCAGTCTTTTCGTACAGCGTCACGGCGGAAAGCGCCTGTTCATAAGTCCGCCGCGCGATTTGGCTCAGGGTAATCCCCACGCTGATGCCGCCCTGAAGCACGCCCAGATCATCAAAAACCGGCGCGCTGATATACAGCACACTGCCGGTATCTTCGGCCCGCACATCCACAAATTTATCACCCTGGACATCCACCTGAACCTGAAGCACCTGCTGCACGCCCGACCAGGCTTGTAAATCCGTCGTCGGCAGTAAGGTGTACTGCACGCCGCCGCTGTTCTCGTCCCGCATAAAATGCAGCAAAACCTGGCCGGCCCGATCAAACAGCAGCAGCCGATCCAGGTGGGCATTCGCGGCAATCGGGCGCAGCCACAGATCGAGGCTGGCCGTATCGTGCGTTTCCAGGGCTTTATCAACCCCCTGCGTAAATACCAGCAGCCGCAGCGTGGCTAACTGTTGCCGCTCAATGTCCACAATACTGCTGGTCGCCGCATCGGCGCTGCTAATCAGTTGGTTGCTGAAACGCTCCTGGATACTCCCGGCGACCAGATACGTCACCACATACACGCCGACTGCCGCGATGATAATGACCATCAGCAAGAAAGGCCCGGTAATCCGCGCGCTGATCGTGGGATACAAATTCGCCCACCGGTTTTTGACGGGGTTCATTGGCGTCTCGACAGTCGGGGAGACTGATTTTGCTCCGGGTGGTGCGGTAGCCATAAATAGAGTGTTGTGTATGTGACCTTAAATCACATTTTATAACGGATTATATCCGCGTGCTGGTCAGAGCATGTCAATGAATTGTTAATATTTCCACAAGAAACGATAATTATACATGAAATTTCCGTAAATTATGGGCAAGTGACTTAATCCCTACTTGACGTATCAAAGTGGATGGTAGTAGGTTATAGGGATGAGGGATTACTCATGTAGCAGGTGAAATATGCACATTGTCCACTTGGAAGATGACGCCCCACTCCGTGATATTTTGCGGATCGCGCTTTGTGCCGCTGACCCGCGCACCAATTTGCGCCAGTTTATTTCCAGCGACGATGCGCTGAGTTACATTTCGCAGCACGGGACTGAAATTGATGCCTTTGTGCTGGATATTCGTGTGCCGGGTTCGGTAGACGGATTGGGCGTGGCCCAAAAAATTCGGGAGATGAAATACGATGGGGCGATTATTCTGACATCGGCCTATCAGCGGCCCCAGAAAGATGTCTTAAGCACCCTGGACTGTGAGTGGCTGCCCAAACCCTGGCATCTGCTGGAAGTCCCCCAACGGCTGATGCAAATCTCCAAACGCAACAAAGGGAATGACCAGGAATCGCTTCCCCGCATCTAGATTGTTGACATGCCTCAAGAAATCCAGCGGAGCGGCTTCTTGAGACATATCAACCTGGAATTTATACGCGAACCGGAACCAGCGCCCCCGCTGGAAGAGTTTGAGGTACCTGTTTTTAAACCACTAGCCTGGCGCCGGTTTTTAGAACGATTCCCAGACCCGTTCCCCATTTAAAATCCGGGCCAGTTGGCCGGGGAACTTATCCGGGTTAATCGGTTTCCCCAGGAAACCATCAAAGCCCTGATCGTGAGCCACCTGAACCTCACTCACATGCACCGTATACGCCACTACCGGAACCGTTTGGAGCTGCGGCATGGCTTTCAGTTGGGCCAGAACTTCGTACCCATTCTGCCCCGGCATCTCCAGATCAAGAAAAACAACATCCAACTGAGTCAGGCCAACCAGAGCTGCATTTAATTGATTCGGGTGTGTTACCCGCGTGCTGGTCAGACCTTCCATCTCTAAGAGACCGACAAGAACGGTCACGTTCCGAACATTGTCGTCAATAATGAGAGCATGGGGCATGATGGTCAAATCTCCTGTGTCATGAAATGTAATGGTTCGAACGAGATTGGGGCTGGCAGCCGCCGACTGCCAGCGTCAAGCTAGATTCTACAGATGATTGCCAGCATCCCAAACTTGCTTACCAGCGAGAATTTGCGCCAATTGCTTCGGGAACAAATCATCATCAATGGGTTTGGCAATAAAACCGGAAAAACCCAACTGGCGCGTTTTAACCAGGGCTGTTGATGGTTCGGCAGCGGAAACGGCAATAATAGGAATAGCAGCAAATTCAGGAGCATTATGAATCTCCTGAAAAACATCGTAGCCGCTTACCCCACCGGGCAGCATTAAATCCAGAATAACCAGGTCAACCTGACCAACCTGTTTTAACCGTCGCAGCGTATCCCGCCCCCAGCGTTCAAACTCCAGTTGAGCGCCGTGTAACACCGTGACCATCTGGTAAGTCGCCCGGTTGAGCGGATTATCCTCGACGATAAAGATCCGTTTGCCTTGCAGCAGCATTTTTTCTCCTGACTAACAGCCCTAATTAATGCGCCAGATTTTCTCGCCGGAGACGATCCGGTTTAAAGTCTCTGGGAAGGTTTCAATGTCAATGGGTTTGGCGACACAGCCGTCAAAACTGGCGCTGCGCAGCTGCTGGATTTCCTCATTCATCACACTGGCGGTCATCGCAATGACCGGAATATGCCGAAATTGTGGCAGTTGCCGCAGTTGCGCCAGCATCTCAAAGCCGTTGTAGGGCTGCATATGAATATCCAGGAAAATAATTTCCGGCGAAGGAACAAGCGCCAGGAGCCGTTCCGTAAAATCGGTGCTGTCCTCAAAAATCACCAGATTGGTGAAGCCGTTAAAACTTGCCATCATTTGCATTACCTTACGGCTGCGGGCTTCATCCTCAACGTACAAAATGTGCATTTCAGTATTCATGCTTGATGATCTCCTTACATGGTAAATGTCGGAACCAGGGTCTCGGACTTAATGGGAAGCGCCAGATAAAAAGTCGTGCCTTTATCCAGCTCGCTCTTAAACCACAACTGGCCACCGTGCGCGGCCACCAGGCTCTTGGAAATGGGCATTCCCAATCCCGTGCCACCCGTTTGCCGCAAACCGCTGGTTGTTTGTTTAAAAGCTTCGAACACGGCGCCCTGATCTTCCGGCGCGATCCCGTAGCCCGTATCTTCCACCGAGAACAGCACCTCGTCGTCCTTCTGACACGCGCTGATTTTGATATGACCTTGTTCCGTAAATTTGCAGGCATTGGAGACAATATTCAGCAAGACCTGATAAATTCGCTGCCGATCCGCGCGAATGACGGGCAAATCTGCCGCAATGTCGGTTTGGAGTTCGATGGGTTTATCGGCAATCAGCACCCGACTGGTGGAAACCACCGGTTCAAGAATCGATGGCAGATCCACCCCATCTTCAATAATGAGTTTGAGCGACCCAGCCTCAATTTTGGACATATCCAACACGTCATTAATCAGGGTCAGCAGATGTTTGGAACTGTCAATCACTTCGTTCAGCGTCTCGACCTGCTGCTCGTTGACTGGCCCTTGCGCGCCCTTCACCACAAAGCGGGTGAAGTTAATAATCGCATTCAGCGGCGTGCGCAGTTCATGGGACATGCTGGCTAAGAAGGCGGATTTCACCAGATCGGCCTGTTCCGCTTTAGCGCGGGCCGCTTCCACTTCGCCAAACTGGCTGGCATTATGAACCGCCACCGCCAACTGTTCGGCGAGGGTCTGGAACACGTCCAGTTCACTTTGAGCAAAACGCCCGACTTGATCCGACTGCAAATCCAGAACCCCAACCAACTCCCCGGCAAAAATCATCGGCAGCGCCGCTTCCGCGCGTGTGTTGGGCAGCCATTTGTTCTGGTAATGGTCGGGATCACTCAAAACATCGTTGCTGACCTGGGTCTTCTTCTCGCGCCCGGCGGCCGCCACCAGGCTGGGACGATCTTCCAAAGCAAAAGCCTGCTGCTGTTCCAGCAAACGCGCACCCGCCGTACCGGTAGCCGCTTTTAAATGCAGGTGCGTACCCGCTTCATCTAACAAAAACACGTTAACGTGATAGAGCTTAAAAGAGAGACTGGTTAACTCCGCCAGTTGTGGCAGCAGTTTTTCCAGGCGCAGTTCGGTGGTCACCTGGCTGGAAACTTCAGCGGCAACTTTTAGATCGCGGGTTCGGCTGGCAACCCGCGCTTCCAGGGTTTCAACCAGGTCTTGCAGACGCGCCACCATCGCATTGATACCGCGCTGTAAAATCCCAATTTCATCCCCGCCCGAAATCGCCGTTCCGAACCATAAAGTGGAACGCGCCGCCAGATTACCCGACTCAACTTTCTTTACCGTACTCACCAGCTCATTAATGCGCTGAAGGAATAATATCCTGAAAAACAGGAAGATGGCGGCGCTGGAAGCCACCACCGTTGCCAAAAACCCGACCAGGAGCAGCGCGGCCACACTGGATTTTTCCGCCTGCGCTTTGGCAATACTGGCGCGGAAATAGAGGACATAGGTGTTATTTCGGAAGGGGGTATAACTCTGAAGATAAGGTGCGCCGTCTATATCAACGGTCTCTACCGCCGCCTGGAGGTTACTAAAATCGAGTTTGCTCTGGTCGAGATACTTGATGGTATCGGCCTGCACCTGCCGGTATTCGGGATTTAGCGAAAAGGCAACCACGCCCCCACTGCTAATCAGCATCGCATCCACAATTTCTTCACCGGCCACCACACTCATCGTCGCCTGGTCAACCAGGGTGGCAAGATTTAAACTCCCCTGGCCTAACAAAGCGGTGGTCGTCTGCAAGCGCTCCCGCTGCCGAATCTCAATCTGTTCCGAAAAGCGTCCCAGATAAATGGCCCCGATAATGGTCATAAAAATGATTTCGATAACCACAATACTGATGGCAAGCCGAAAACCGAGGCTGCGAGAAAGTTGTGCCAACATATGTTCCTTTGCTCTTCCCTTCTAACCTAGGGCCGATAGTAAACTATCACAGCGCCTATTCAATTTCTGGAGGACTAAACCAAGTTCACCGGCTTTGATGAAGTGGGGAAAGGCCCCCAGCATCGCGCTTTTACAAACTGAACTAAAATTGAGCGCGATCTCAATTTCTATATGCTGTTATGCCCTTAAGTTTTTCTTTCATTTAAAAATTTTTCAATCCTTCGTAATGTGCCTTAATTCATTGTAAAGCATAATCCTAGACTTAACCCTAGAGCAACTGTGAAGTTTTCATAAAGAATCACTTAATTTCAAGAAGATAATTCAATTTATTATTTATGAATCTCATAAGCGGGATATTTCAAGCGGGAGCCTTCCTGATGAATGCACCAGACCGATTATGACCAGTCGCAAATCTTAAGGTTTTTTACAACTCATCCAATGTATTATAGTTATTGTATTCAGCTAATTCTATTAAACAGATATGAAAGGTTAATTGAAATGAAAAAAGAGATAAGCCAGCGCTCACGAGCTTTATGGCTCTCCATCATCCTT
>DATALK010000469.1:0-3803 GCA_036261085.1 Phototrophicaceae bacterium
GGTGGAAGGGCGGAAATGCCCAACCGAAATGATTATCCTGACGATGGAGTGGGGGCGTTACCTGGGCAACGAAGCCATTGAGCAGGGGGTGGATGTTCAGGTTAGTTCGTGGCGGCGGAATGCGCCGGATACTTCCGCCTCGCTGGCAAAAATTGGCGGCCAGTATGTCAACAGCCAGTTTATCACGATGGAAGCCTCAGATAATGGTTTTACCGAAGGGATTGCGCTCGACTTTAGCGGTTATGTCAGTGAAGGCGCGGGCGAAAATGTTTTTGTAGTAGTAGATGGTGTCGTTTATACGCCAGGCGCCTGGTCTTCCATTCTGCTGGGGATCACCCGCGACACCGTGCTGACGCTGCTGCGCGATCTGGGTTATGAAGTCCGGTTTGAGCCAATTCCGCGTGATATGTTGTATTTAGCCGATGAAATGTTTTTTACCGGCACTGCCGCCGAAGTGACACCTATTCGTTCGGTAGACCGGATACCGGTAGGAACGGGTAAGCGCGGGCCAATTACCAAAGCGGTTCAGGAAGAATTTTTTGGGATTACCTCAGGACAGAAAGCTGATCGGCATAGCTGGCTGACCTATCTCCAACCGTCCGGTTCCACTTAGAGTGGTGCTTAAAAGAGTCAGCAGATAAGGGAGCAATAATCTATGTTACTCAGTGGCGCTGAAATTATCATGGAATGTCTGTTGCGCGAGGGAGTCGAAGTAATGTTTGGCTATCCCGGCGGAACCATCCTGCCCACCTATGACGCCATGACCAAATATCCGCAACTGCGGCATGTGCTGGTTCGTCACGAACAAAATGCGGCCCATATGGCCGATGGTTATGCGCGAGCTACTGGTAAAGTGGGCGTGGCGATTGCGACCAGCGGCCCCGGTGCAACCAATCTGGTGACGGGTATTGGTACGGCCATGCTCGACTCGTCGCCGATTGTGTGTATTACCGGCCAGGTTGGCCGCGCAATTATCGGGACGGATGCGTTTCAGGAAATTGATATCACCGGGATCACCTTGCCCATCACCAAACATAATTATTTGGTGACCGATATTCGGGACCTCGCGTATACCATTCGGGAAGCCTTCCACATCGCGCGTACCGGACGCCCCGGCCCGGTGCTGATAGACATCCCGAAAGATGTCCAAAACGAAAAAATTGAATTTGTGTATCCTGAAGGCGAAATCCGCCTACCGGGGTATCACCCGCCGGAAAGTGCCACTGCGGCTGAAATCGCGGAAGCCATCGAGTTGATTAAACAGGCGAAGAAGCCGTTGATCCTGGCCGGACATGGGATTTTGATGGCGGGCGCGTGGCAGGAATTGCAGGAATTGTCTGAAAAAGCCCAAATTCCCGTTTCGCTGACGCTGCTCGGCAAGGGCGCGATGCCGGAAAATCATCCGCTGTGTGTGGGGATGATGGGGATGCACGGCGCGGCGGCCTGTAATTTTGCTATCCAGGAAGCTGATTTGCTGATTGCCCTGGGAATGCGGTTTGATGATCGCGTAACCGGGAATATCAAGACTTATTCACCGAACTCCCGCAAAATTCATGTGGAGATTGACCCGTCTGAGATCAACAAAAACATCAAGGTTGATCTGGGGATTGCCGGGGATGTGCGCACGGTCCTATCACAAATGCTGTCCCAGGTTCCATCCAAGCAGCACCCGGAATGGATTGGACAGATTCGGGATTGGCAGGAAGATGGCGACGAACGCGACATTATCCACTATAACGACAATAAGCTGTACGGCGCGCAGGTCATCAATGATCTGTGGAAATATACTGGCGGCGACTCGGTGACGGTCAGTGATGTGGGCCAGAACCAGATGCTCGAAGCCCAGTATTATCCGCACCAACGCCCCGGCACGATGATTACCAGCGGTGGTTTGGGGACAATGGGTTTTGGTCTTCCGGCGGCGATTGGCGCCAAATTTGGTCGTCCCGATGAAGAGGTTTGGGTGGTAGTGGGTGATGGCGGTTTCCAAATGACCTTGACCGAATTGGCGACGGCCATGCAGGAAAAGATCAAAGTGAATATCGTCATCCTGAACAATGCCTTTTTGGGCATGGTACGCCAGTGGCAGGAATTTTTCTACGAGGAACGTTACCAATCCACGCCGATGTTCAGCCCGGATTTTTGCAAACTGGCCGAAGCCTATGGTATTCCGTCTATGCGGGTGACGAACCGCGATCAGATTGAAGAGTCGGTCAAGTTTGCCCGCAGCCACGAAACGACGGTACTGCTTGAATACCGCATTGAAAAAGAAGAAATTGTCTACCCGATGGTTCCCGCCGGGGCTGACTTGCACAATATGCTGCGTCGTCCCAAACCAGGAGAGAAATAAAAATGGTCGAAAACGGAAATAATAAACAAATCCTCGGCGCACTGGTCGAAAATAAACCTGGTGTCCTGAACCGGGTCGCCAGCCTGTTTCGACGGCGAAATTTCAATGTTGATAGTTTGACGGTGGGCCGGACACATAAACCGCACATTTCCCGCATGACCATTGTGGTTGATGCGGCGCGGGCCGACGGTGGTCGGATTGCGGCAAACCTGTTCAAACTGGTCAACGTCATTGATGTGAAGTTGATTTCCGAAGAACCCTATGTTTGTCGTGATCTGGCGCTCATTAAAGTGCGGGCGGATGACCCGGATTCGCGGAATGCGATCACCTTGATTTGTGAGCATTATCCGGCGCGCATTGTGGATATTGGCCCGGCGGTGGCGATTGTGGAAATTACCTCGCAGGAAGAAATTGTTGAAGCGCTCATCCACGAATTGGAACCGATTGGCATTGTTGAGATGGTTCGTACTGGTGTGGTGGCTATGGGGCGCGGCGTGCGGATTCTGGATGCGGATTACGAACCGGCCATGAAGGTTGGGAACGAAAACGGCGTTTATCAGATTTTTGGTGCGTAATTACCAGGGCGCAGTTACACTGCGCCCTGACCTGAACTTGAATATTATCCGGGGTAAAGTGCCCCCACAACACAAAAGGTGAAAGGAATCTCATGGCAACAATGTACTACGACAAGGATGCTGATCTTGCGCTCCTGAAAGGCAAGACCATCGCGGTGATTGGCTATGGCAGCCAGGGTCACGCGCACTCGCTGAATGCCAAAGACAGCGGCGCGAATGTGGTGATTGGTCTGCACGAAGGCAGCAAAAGTAAAGCCAAGGCGGAAGCCGATGGGCTGAAGGTGCTGAGTGTCGCCGACGCGACCAAAGCCGCTGATATTGTGATGATCCTCGTTCCTGATACCAAACAGGCGGATGTCTACGCCGAATCAATCGGGCCGAACCTGAAACCGGGCAGCATGTTGATGTTCGCGCACGGGTTTAACATTCACTACGGCACGATCCAACCGCCTGCGAACGTAGATGTCACGATGATTGCGCCGAAAGCCCCCGGCCATCGCGTCCGCGAAGTTTATAAGGACGGCGGTGGTACACCCGGTTTGCTGGCCGTTCACCAGGACGCTACCGGCCACGCCAAGGCGCTGGCGCTGGCCTACGGGATGGCGATTGGCTGCACCCGTGCGGGCGTGATCGAAACTACTTTTAAGGAAGAGACTGAAACCGACCTCTTCGGCGAACAGACGATTTTGTGCGGTGGCGTGACCGCGCTCATCCGGTCAGCGTTTGAGACGCTGGTCAAGGCCGGATACCAGCCGGAAATTGCTTACTTTGAATGTATGCACGAACTGAAGCTGATCGTTGATCTGCTGTACCAGGGTGGCATGAGCTATATGTGGTACAGCGTCAGTGACACCGCTGAATACGGCGGCTACGTTGTC
>DATALK010000491.1:0-9632 GCA_036261085.1 Phototrophicaceae bacterium
AAATTGCCGATTAACCGGCCACTTTTTCCGCGCGCCAGTTCCATCGGGTCAGCGTTGCGCTTTTGGGGCATCAGGCTGGAACCGGTGCTGTAGCGATCATTCAGTGTAATGAACCCAAAATTCGGGTTACTGTAGATAATCGCATCTTCGGCCAACCGGCTGAGGTGCGTTCCCATCAACGCCAGTGCAAATAGAAATTCGGCGGCAAAATCCCGGTCACTTACAGCATCCAGGCTGTTTTGACTATGCGAATGAAAACCCAGCTCTGCCGCCATTACCGCGCGATCTACCCCATAAGGTGTTCCGGCCAACGCCCCCGAACCGAGCGGGCAAACGGAAGCTCGACGGGCAGCATCAGCCAACCGGTCACGATCCCGCGCCAGCATCCAGAAAAAACTTAACAACCAATGCGCGGCAACAATCGGCTGGGCGGGCTGCATGTGGGTATAACCCGGCATTAACGTTTCAACATGCTGCTCGGCCTGCTCTACTAACGCGGATTGCAAATCACTGACTAAACCGTCAACTTCCCGAATCGCATCCAACACCCACAGGCGAAAATCAGTAGCCACCTGATCGTTACGACTGCGTCCGGTATGCAGTTTCCCGCCCACAGCGCCGACTAATTCCGTCAACCGGCGCTCAACCGCGCTGTGAATATCCTCATCACCGGGTTTCAATGCAAACGAACCACTGTCAAACTCAGCCAACACCTGCTGAAGGCCATCAATGATCGCTGCGGCTTCGTCTGTCGTGATAACTTCCGCTGCCGCAATTGCCCGCGCGTAGGCGATGCTGCCGGTAATGTCCTGCCGGTACATCCGCCGGTCAAAAGCGATACTGTCGTTGAGCGCGCGTAAATGTTCATCGGAAGGTTCTGAAAATCGTCCGCCCCAAAGTGCCATCTTATCCCCTTTGTTAAGCGCCAGGGGCAAAACAAGTTACCCCTGATTTTTGTTCTAATGGGAGAACGAAAACAATTTCATGTGATTGGATTGGGGATGTAAGGGCGCAATATATTGCGCCCTTACCACAAACATCATTTGAGTTTGTTTTCATTACTCCATAAGTACAACCCCAGAAATTTCGCGGGATGATTTTCGTAGGGGAGGGTCTGAGACCCTCCCCTACACCCAACATTTTCAATTTGGTTGTACTTAGTCGCGTTTAAATTTGCTGTAATCTGGGGTACGATACCGGCTTTGTCCGCCACCGTCCAGCGCCAGCATGGCCTCAACTTTGAGCGGCAGGCCAAACAGGTGAATAAACCCTTCAGCGTCCTTCTGGTTGTAGACATCCTCGCGCCCGAACGAAGCGTAGTCCTCACGATAGAGGCTGAAATCACTCTTGCGGCCAGCGATAATCATGTTGCCCTTATACAGTTTCAGCCGGACAACACCAGAGACATTCCGCTGTGTGACCTGAACAAACGCATCCAAAGATTCACGCAGTTGGGTATACCACAGGCCGTTATACACCAGTTCGGCATATTTCACGGCAATAAAGTCCTTAAAATGCAGGGTGTATTTGTCCAGGCAGATGCTCTCCAACGCCTGATGCGCCCGGCGTACCAGCGTCCCGGCAGGCGTTTCGTACACGCCGTGACTTTTCATCCCGACCAGCCGATTTTCCACGATGTCGGCGCGCCCAATCCCGTGTGCCCCAGCGAGTTTGTTCAAGCGAATAAACAGTTCCACCGGCGACAGCGTTTCACCATCTACGCTGCACGGCACACCTTGCTCAAAACCAATTTCCACATACTGCGGTTCATCGGGTGCATCCTGCGGATCAACCGAGAGCTGGTACATGCTCTTTTCCGGTTCGTTCCAGGGATTTTCGAGCAGGCCGCCTTCGTGGCTCAGGTGGAACAAATTGCGATCCCGGCTGTAAATAGATTTTTCCGTCACCGTCACCGGGACATTAAATTCCTGCGCATACGCCAACGCATCTTCCCGACTGCGAATTTCCCACTCGCGCCAGGGGGCAATAATCTTGAGCTTGGGATTCAGCGCCATGACAGTGATTTCAAATCGCACCTGATCGTTGCCCTTACCCGTCGCACCATGCGCCACCGCATCCGCGCCCTCTAACTCCGCCACTTCCACCATATGTTTGGCGATGAGCGGGCGAGCAAACGATGTACCCAGCAGATACTCACGTTCGTAAACCGCGCCTGCCTGCATGGTCGGGAACACAAAATCCCGCAGGAATTCATCGCGCAAATCCCGAATATACAGCTTGCTGGCGCCCGATTTGATGGCCTTCTGTTCCAGCCCAGCTAATTCCTCTTCCTGGCCCAAATCGGCGCAGAAACAAACTACTTCGCACCCATAATTATTGCGTAACCAGGGTACAATTACGGATGTGTCCAGACCACCACTATAGGCCAGGACGACTTTTTTAACTTCACCTTTTGGCATGGTTTCCCTTCTCCCTTAATAAACAAAAACCCCGAACCGCTAACCAGTCCGGGGTTTCTTTCACGCTATCGTTTGATCTACCTGCGTTCAGGCACACTCAAACCGCCGGACTCGAAAATAGTACAGCGACGACGGATACGGCGGGTGAGAAAACTTGGTGTGGTAGACATGGCGCATAAGCATAACGCGAGATTAAACGATGTCAAGCGTTTGATTTATAGCCGATTGGACAGCGGCGAAAGACAGGCAGGTCTGCCGCTGCCAGGAATTACAAACGTAACACAGAGGCACCAGGACACAAAGGCACGAAGAAAACACAGGAAATTTTTGTCGCCAAAGTCTCACTGCTTATAGAACCAAAGCCAATAAAAACGCGGTAGTATTACCGATGCCAATCTGAGAGTTTATTGTTACCCAGATACGAGACCAACAAGGAGCCAAGATGGAGAAACTAATTCCAGTTGAAAAAGTTGATGATATTCCTCCCGCTTACCTTTCGACGCCGATTCAGCAATTGCTGGAATACCACAATCTGAACGGCGCATTCCAGAGCTACACACAGGCCGCGCTGTTGATCGGCATGTGTATGGATCACCGCAAACACCTCCATATTCCCGATAACTTCGCCTACATTATCCGAACTGGCGGCGCCAATCTCCGGTACAGCGAATTCAAAGTCTCGTATGCTATTGCCGTTGGCGGTGTCTGTTCCATCGCCCTGATCGGTCATAACAACTGCGGCATGGTCAATCTTGCCGCCCGCAAAGATCAATTTATTGACAATCTTGTCACCCAGGCCGGATGGACACACGACCAGGCGGAAAATCACTTTCTCAGTTTTGCGCCGCTGTTCGAAATCGAAAACGAAATTGATTTTGTGAGCAGCGAAACCAAGCGCCTGCGGCTAAAGTATCCGAAAGTGCTGGTCGCGCCGCTGCTGTACCGGATCGAAGATAACCGGTTGTATTTCATTAACGAGAGCTAACTTTTCACCAGCATTGGCAGATGTGAACCCCGCCAGTGCTAAGCTCAAACTTGCCCAACAACGGTTCGCAGTTCATCCTGATTACTCACTGCTGGACAGCCCATTGAAACGTAAAAAAGGGGCGACAAATCACAGGAAAAGGTTGTCACAACGCAGCGTTTATCGGTAACATAAGCGAGTAAATTTTGAAGGGGAAATTATTATGCAAATATTGGGCATTGATATTGGTGGCTCTGGCATCAAAGGCGCGCTGGTAGATACCATGTCGGGAGCGTTGGTTACAGAACGTTTTCGTTTGCCGACCCCACAGCCATCCATTCCCGAAGAAGTGGCGGAAGTGATCGCCAAAATCACCCATGAATTTAACTGGAATGGCCCCATTGGTGCCACCTTTCCGGCCATCGTCAAAGAGGGTGTCATTTGGAGCGCGGCCAATGTTGATGAATCCTGGATTGGCATGGATGGCCGCGCTTTGTTCGAGGCCAAAACCGGCAGCCCGGTCACGATCATCAATGACGCCGACGCCGCTGGCATCGCGGAGATGACCTTTGGGGCCGGCAAAGACCATCGTGGGGTTGTCATCATGATTACCCTCGGCACTGGCATCGGCACGGCGCTGTTTGCCAACGGCCAGCTTTTCCCGAATGCCGAACTCGGCCATCTGGAAATTCGTGGCAAAGACGCCGAAAAACGCGCCTCCGATAAAGCCCGCCAGGAGAAAGAGCTTTCCTGGGAAAAATGGGCAGAGAAAGTAGATGAATATTTGGGTGTGCTGGAAAATTTATTTTCACCCGATTTATTTATTATCGGCGGCGGGGTCAGTAAAAAATCAGAGCGGTTCTTACCCCTGCTGAACCGCCGCGCCGAAATTGTACCTGCCGCCTTTTTAAACGATTCAGGTATGATTGGCGCTGCGATGGCCGCTCGACCAATAGGATAAATTATGGAAGTTATCGAACTTAAACAACAGGCCGCTGAATACGCGGCCCAATTCATCGAACCGGGGATGGTCGTTGGCCTGGGTGCGGGCAGCACTGCCATTCTGGCCGTCCGCCACATTGGGCATTTGCTTAAAACCGGCGCGCTGCGGGACATTGTTGGTATCCCCTGCTCCACCGTGACGGAAGCCGAAGCCCGCGCGGTCAACATCCCGCTGAGTACATTGGAAGACCATCCCGTTATTGACCTGACTATTGATGGCGCGGACGAAGTTGACCCGCAGTTGGAACTCATCAAAGGTGGCGGCGGCGCGCTGACCCGCGAAAAAATTGTTGCCCAGGCCACCCGCCGCGAAATCATTATCGTAGATGAAACCAAACTTGTGCCAGCATTGGGCACAACCTGGGCCGTGCCGGTAGAGGTGGTGCCGTTCGGTTATCGTTCGCAGTGGGTCTTTTTGGAAATGCTGGGCGCGCAGGTCAAACTGCGGCAGGGCGCCCCCGGCCAACCGTATCTGACCGACCAGGGCAACTACATCCTGGACTGTAATTTCGGCAGGATTGCCAACCCCACCCAACTGGCCGAACAACTGAAACAGCGCACCGGCATTGTTGAACATGGTCTCTTCATTGGGCTGGCAATGGATGTTATTGTCGCCAGTGACAACGGCATTCGTCACCTGACACGCAGCACATAAATCACAAGGACAGCAAAAATGGAACTGGGAATGATTGGCCTCGGCAAGATGGGGCGCAACATGGTCACGCGACTGCTCACCGGGGGGCATCGCCTGGTCGTCCATGATCTGAATAAAGAGGTGATGCAGGCCATTGCCGCGGAAGGGGCCATCGCCGCCGAATCAGCGGTTGATCTGGTCAGTAAGTTAAACACCCCCCGCACCGTCTGGGTAATGGTTCCATCCGGCCAGCCAACGGAAGGTGTGATCTCACTGCTATCCGAAGCGATGCAACCCGGCGACATCATCATTGATGGTGGCAACAGCAACTATAAAGACTCGGTGCGCCGGGGCGAAAATCTGGCACAAAAAGGCATTCACTTTGTGGATGTAGGCACCAGCGGTGGCATCTGGGGTTTAACCGAAGGCTACAGCATGATGATTGGCGGCCCGCAAGAAGCTGTTAACCACCTGCGGCCCATATTTGAAACCCTCGCTCCCGCGCCGGATAAAGGTTGGGGCCATGTTGGGCCAACCGGCGCCGGGCATTTTACGAAGATGGTTCATAACGGCATCGAATACGGCATGATGCAAGCCTTCGCGGAAGGATTTGAAATCATGCAGGCGAAAAGCGAATTTGGCCTCGACCTGTACCAAATCGCCGAAATCTGGCGGCATGGCAGCGTCGTCCGTTCGTGGATGCTGGATTTAACCGCGCTGGCGCTCAAAGCTGATCCCACCCTGGCCGACATCAAAGGTTGGGTTGCGGATTCTGGCGAAGGGCGCTGGACGGTCTTTGAAGCTATTGACCAGGATGTGCCCGCGCCAGTTATTACCCTGGCGCTGATGATGCGCTTCGCCAGCCGCCAGACCGACAGCTATTCGGCCAAGCTGCTGGCCGCCCTCCGCAACCAATTTGGAGGTCACGCCGTTTTACGAAAGGATTAACCCATGGGCGAAAACGCCACCAGTATTGTCATTTTTGGCGCATCCGGGGATTTGACACACCGTAAGCTCATTCCGGCACTTTATAACCTGTATCGTAAAGAGCGCCTACCAAACAACTACAACATTGTCGGCGTCGCCCGTTCTGATCTTAATCATGAAGTTTTCCGCCAGAAAATGCGGGAAGGCGTGCAGGAATTCTCTGCCGACACGCTGGATGATGCCCTATGGACGCAGTTTGCCAACCATTTGTGGTATGTGGCCGGTGATGCGACTAAGACCGAGGGTCTAGAAGCAGTTCTGGCTTTTCTAAGAGAGCGCGAAAACGGGCCGAGCAATCGGCTGTATTATCTGGCAGTGGCTCCCACTCTCTATGAACCCATCCTCCACAACCTGGGTGAATTGGGCATGGACTGCGAACAGGATGGCTGGTGCCGCGTCGTCATTGAAAAGCCGTTTGGCACCGATTTGGCCTCAGCCCAAAAGCTGAATCAACTGGTACACAGCGTGTTTGACGAAAGCCAGGTGTACCGAATTGACCATTACCTGGGCAAAGAAACAGCGCAGAATATCCTGTTTTTCCGCTTTGCCAATACTATTTTTGAACCCATCTGGAATCGCAACTATGTGGACGCGGTCCAAATCACCGTCGCCGAAACGGTAGATGTGGGCCACCGCGCCGCCTATTACGACCAGGCCGGGGTCGTGCGCGATATGTTCCAAAATCATCTGCTGCAACTGCTGGCGTTGGTGGCAATGGAACCACCCGCCGCGTTTAATGCTACCGCACTGCGCAACGAGAAGGTTAAAGTCTTCAGTGCCATTCGGCCAACAATCACCACCGATACAGTCCGCGCACAGTACGAAGGCTACCGGGAAGCGGACGGGGTTAAACCCGATTCGACCACCCCAACTTACGCGGCCATGAAGCTGTATCTGGATAACTGGCGCTGGCAGGGGGTGCCATTTTATCTGCGTTCCGGCAAAGCCCTGGCCGGCAAAATCAGCCAAATCATCGTGCATTTTCGCCAACCACCGCTGGCTATTTTTAATTCCCACGCTGCGAATGACCATTCTTTCGCGCCGAACTGCCTGTTTATCTGTATTCAGCCGGATGAAGGGATTCATCTCACATTCGAGGCCAAACTACCCGATTCCACAAGTGAAACCCGTTCGGTGAATATGGAGTTCCAGTATGCTGAAGCCTTCGGCGCGTGCCTGATACCCGAAGCCTACGAGCGGTTACTGCTGGATGCGCTGAATGGCGATGCCTCGCTGTTCACCCGCAGCGATGAGGTCGAAACCATGTGGGGCATCATTGACCCCATTTTGCACAATTGGGACAAACCAGAAGCACCGCCGCTGGTCACATATCCGCGTGGCAGTTGGGGGCCAACGGAGGCGGATGCGCTGCTGTTCCGCAGCGGGCATCAGTGGCACTTAGGATGTGGCTGCGATGACCGGGAAGCATAACCGCATTCGAGTCGAAGCAGACGCAGAACATTTGGCACAGGCAGCGGCAGACCTAGTGGTTGAAACTGCGCAAGCCGCTATCGCTCACAGTGGACGTTTTACCCTGGCCTTAGCGGGCGGCTCAACACCGCGCCGTTTATACGAACGACTGGCAGCAGAACCCTATGTCAGCAAGATTATTTGGCCGCATGTTCATCTCTTTTGGGGCGATGAACGCTGCGTTCCACCTGACCACCCTGACAGCAATTACCGGATGGCCCGCGAAAGCCTGCTTGAGCACATCTTGATTCCCGGCGAAAATATCCACCGCATCCAGGGCGAACTCGCGCCGCCAGAAGCCGCCGCACTGTATGAACAGCACCTGCGAACCTTCTTTGGTAATGAACCGCGATTTGATTTGATACTGCTGGGAATGGGTGCCGATGGGCATACGGCATCCCTGTTCCCTCACACCCCCGCCCTACAGGAACGAGAGCGCTGGGTCGTTCCGAATTATGCGTTATCGCAGCAGTCGTGGCGCATCACGCTGACCATTCCGGTCATTAATGCTGCTGCCCATATCATTTTTCTCGTCGCCGGGGCGAAAAAAGCTGAGACACTGCATCGTGTGTTAACAGGCCCCTATCTGCCGGACGAATTACCCGCCCAACAAGTTCAACCGGCTCAGGGTGATGTATTATGGCTGATTGACAAGGCAGCGGCGAGGCGGTTAAACCGGCCTTAACTAGCCGGTTCGGCCACCACCACCACGCGCCGGTCATAACGCTTGCTGTCAGAATTATAAGAATTGGTATCACAGGTCAGCAGGGTTAACTGGGTATTGGAGGTTGGATATACAACGGAAACATCGTCGGCGCTAACGGTCAGCACATTGGTGATCCGATAAACGCGCTCGGTGATGCCATCAAAAACGGAGATAGTGTCACCAACTACTAATTCCCCAAGCCGATTGAAAATTCCTGGTTTGCCATTGGGCATTTTAGAGTGACCGGCCAGGACAATATTGCCGGAGTCGGCAAACCCTGCCGTACCTTCCAGGTGGCCGACAGCGGTTTCCCAGGCGTCAATGGCCCAGGTCTTTTGGGCCAGCGGGAATTCGGTGATAGTGGAAGCAACATTCAGCGCCGGGATGGTAATGGTCGGAACGGAATCGGCAGCAGCGGTAACAAAAACTGCCGCCAGAATAAACAGGAAAACAACCAGCACTTTGGACAATTTCATCATGGAAAAACCCTACAAGAACATTGGCTTATAATTGACGGTGTATTGATTTTTAGTTATTTAAAACCGTTTAATCAATACTTTCATCACTATAAATCCAGTTTTCAGGTTCTTCCCTTGACGTTTACGATTTTAAGCTGTTTTTTTATGCCGCGCCGCTTTTTGTGATCTTTGTCACGATTTCCGGGTGTCATCCTGACTGTTGAACAATTTCCAGACCAGGATAAAAAACGAGGCGGGTTTTGCTGCCCGCCTCCAATATCCATTTTTAGTTTGGTTTAGCCTTAACTTGCGGGCGTGGTGATGTGTAGTTTTTCAGGCGCAACATCGTGATATTCGCGCAAAATGGTGATCGTGCGCTGAATTTCTTCCTGCTGCTGCGCCGCTGACCAACCCAACACCGCCCCCGCTATCGCCCCAATTTCGGCCAGCAGTGCGCCATTAACATAACCGAGCATCGCTAACCCGGAACGCCGCAGCAGCAAATCATCCAGGTGAACCACTTTTTCACGTTCGACCAGCCAACCGATTTCCCGGCGGCTGTAATCCGGTTGGCTGGACAGCGGCGCATCCTCCCCAGCAGCGAGATAAGTGGCGACGGCTTCCGCGCCTGTACCATAACGCTCGAACAAGGTTTGCAGCCGTTCCAATGGTAAGCGGGTTTGCGCCTGAATGCGTTTGAGCCAGGTCTGCTGTTCCGCTTCGGTCTGCGGATAATTTTTACCGCCGCCGATGGGCAGGTCGCCGGTTTCGAGTTTGCGTGTGATTCCCAGTCTCTCAAACAGCTTATCGGCGGTCTGTTCAGCAAAAGCGCGGAAGGTCGTCCATTTGCCACCAACCAGGGAATAAATTGGAAAGTGGATAGCCCCACCCGCTTCCACCACGCGCACGCTGTGATCGCGGCTGATCGCACCCGTGCGGGAGGCATGACTGCTGGGCAGCGGGCGCACGCCCGTAAATTTAAAGACGATAT
>DATALK010000493.1:0-8617 GCA_036261085.1 Phototrophicaceae bacterium
GCCAAATCATCAAACGTGATGTTGCCCAGATCAGGATCATCTGAACTCGGCAGTTTACCCGATGGCCCGATGCTGCCTGCCACAAAACGCGGCAGCCCTGTCTCCTGCGCAAAACGATCCGCCACGCGCCGCGCGATCTGGGCGGCTGCCCGGTTAACTTCCAGGACGCGAGTACCGAGGCCATATTCGCTCAGAGTGAGCCGGTTGGCGCGAAACGTATCCGTTTCAATGACTTCGCTGCCCACTTCCAAAAACGAGGCATGAATCGCTTCGATCACATCAGGTCGCGTGATGACGAGGTAATCATTACAGCCGTCATACTGTTCACCGCCAAAATCCTGAGCGGTCAGCTTATAGCGTTGGATGCTGGTGCCCATCGCACCATCGAAGATAAGGACATGGTCCTGAATGGCATCTAAATAGCGCCGGTTCGTAAAGGGTCTGTCTTTCTGCATGGTCTTCACCTTCGTGTACTGGGGCGGTTATAGAAAACGCCCCTCGATCAATTCAAGGAGCGCAGAGGATCACAGATCATCTAGACGCCCCTCATCTTCCAGAACTCTGCCGGAATTGGCACCGTCCCAGCTTTGGCCAGGGGTTGCCGCGGTTTCATAGGGCCGTTCCCTCCACCGCTCTTGATGAGAGTTTACGCTAAGGGCGATAGTAACATATCTGCGAAGAAAATGTCAACGTTTTTAAGGCAACTGCTAAGCTTCTCGCCCCGGCAAGCAATCGGGTATAATAAACACACGCTCCTCCTCATTTTTGAAAGGATGCCAGTTATGCACATGGACATCGCGCTGCTGGGATATGGTAATGTGGCGCGCGCCCTTGCCAAACTCCTGATTCGGAAGACCGACACCCTTAAGAGCGATTATGATTTCACCTTCCGCGTGACGGGGATTGCCACCCAATCACGGGGTTATGCGATTAATCTCGACGGCATAAATCTAGAAGACGCCCTGCGCGAAGTCGATGCGGGTAACCCCTTAAGTTCGCTGCACCGCGCCGAACCGGTGAGCGACACATTCCGTTTTTTGGAAGTCTGCCCCTGTGATTTAGTGATGGAGGCCACCTGGCTGAATCCGCTAACCGGGCAGCCTGCTACCGACTATGTGCGGGCCGCATTGAATGCAGGGCGGCATGTCGTCACAGCGAACAAAGGCCCCGTGGCGTTTGCCTACCGGGAATTATCGCAATTGGCCCGCGCCAAAAAACTGGGCTTTTTCTTTGAGAGTACCGTGATGGATGGCGCACCGGTGCTGGGTATGGGGCGTGAAGGTTTGCTGGCGGCAACGGTGAACCGGATCAGCGGCATACTCAACAGCACCACCAATTACATTCTGACCGCACTGGCCGCCGGGAAATCGTTTGACGATGCCGTGAGTGATGCGCAGCGGATGGGCATTGCCGAAGCCGATCCCAGTACGGATATAGATGGCTGGGATGCAGCGGTGAAAATCGTCGTCCTGGCAAATGTTTTAATGGGCACGGATTTACGCCCGGTGGATGTCGAGCGTACGGGGATTGCGGACATCACTACGGCGGAAGCCCAGGCGGCCCTCGCATCCGGCGAGGTTATTAAACTGTTATGCGAAGCGGTGCGCGATGGATCAACCGTGCGCGCCAGCGTCCGGCCTGCCCGGATTCCGAACACTGATCCGTTGAGTCGAGTCATGGGTACCAGCAGCGTCGTATCCATCGAGACGGATACCCTGCCGCATCTGACCGTGATCGAAGGTGATACCGATCCGGTGACCACCGCGTATGGTATGCTGGTGGATATGCTCAATATTGCACGCGGGCGTCATCTTTAAGGGGAATAACAATGAATCCAACCGATCAGGATCGAATTGCCCAACTCACTTCGCCCTACAGCCCGTTTAACCCGCCGCAGCTTCCGCTTGATTTTGGCGATTTTTTATCGCTGCTGTGGCGCACAGATCGTTATGCGGTCCAGCCCAATCTGGCGCGTTACTACTATGATTGTGCCTGGGCTTTGGCACGCGCGTATCAATTTGAGGGTAAGAGTCTGGGCCGCATGGTCCGCACTACTCATCCGGGTGAATTGTGCAACTCGTTGAGCAACGTGCCTTTTCGTGAAACCGGGCGGCTGACGGATGCCACCGCACGCAAAGCGGCCATTCACCAACTCGTTCAGTTGCGCTCTGACGTGTTGTCGATTGGCTCCTACCAGCACGACTGGGTCGTCGGGTGGCCGGGCAGCGGGGTGCTGGACGAGGAACTGCGCGAACGTATTTTTGCGACGCTCTTTACCGCCCTGCGCAGCCAATACAGTCACTTTGGCCGCTTGATTCTGGTGATCGATATTGTGCTGCAAGAACTGCTGATGGGCACCCGCCATTTAGTGGAGTTCTCGCTCGGCACCCTGATCAATCATTACAGTTATCCCGATCCGGAAGATCCGGCTATGCGTGAACTCCACCGCCTGGAAATTGGCGAATGGCAGGGTTAATCCAGATTTTTGTATAAATACAGAACCGGTTCGGGACCATCGCCCAGGTTAAGCTCAATCGTGCGGCCATCCATAAAATTCAGCCGCCGGTATAACAGCTCAGCACGGGGATTAGACAGCGCCACGCCGATTTCGAGTGTTTTGACCTTCAGTTCGCGCGCGGCCTGGGTGAGATAGGCAATGATCTGGCTGCCCACGCCCTGGCTGCGATAATTCGCATTCACAAAAAGATCGCTGATTTCGGCGGCGCGCGGCCAGAGGGTAAGCAGGCCGAATCCGCACAGGGTGCCGCTGCTTTCAGCTACAACGCCCAGCCCGCGCCGTGTTTGGGCTAACTTTTGGGCACGGCGCAGCATTTCGGTGATGTCTTCATACAGACGCTCCGGCCAGCACATACGCTGTAACATGACCGTATCGGATAACTCAACGGGACGTACCAAAACTGTTTGAATAAAGGATTTTGAAGTCATAGTGGTTTCGTGTGCAGCCGACTTATAGAACTTGCAGGTTATAACACATGGAGGAAAGATGCCACAAAACATTTATACGGTTTATGTCCGTACAGGCGCTGATACCCTGGCCGGAACCGACAGCGAGGTATTTATCCAGCTTTTTGGAACTGCTGGACAAACCGACGAGATTCATCTCCCCGCGCGGGATATTTTTTCCTTTGAATCGGGGAGTGTCGATAAATTTGTGCTCGAAGTGCCCGATTTAGGCGAACTCACCCGCTGCTGCTTGCGCCAGGACAACAGCGAAACCGGGCCATCGTCCGGCTGGTTAGTTAACGATGTTCGCGTGGAGGATGATAACACGGCGCGAACCTGGACTTTTACCTTTAACTGCTGGCTGGGAATCGAAGAATCAGGCTCCTTAACTGCCTGCGTCGAGCAGTAACAGCTTATGAAATTATCGTGAAATGAGGAGTAAGTGCTTGTGTTCATGGCGGAGTCGTTTTACACTAGATTACATTGAGACTATATTTTCCCTTCATTCTAACGTTAAATAAATGTAGGATAGTGGTATGGGTTCACGACTTTCTCGCTTGAATCGTCCCAGTGGTTCTGAGCCTGGGCCTTCCGCACCAGCCCCGACTCCTGTTGCGCCTCCTCCTGTCGAAGCGGGGCCTCAACCAGCGCCATCCAGTGAGTATCAGATTCCGCCCAAAAAGCGAACAACTCCACGTATTGCCGCGCTTCGTAAACAACTTCGCGGCAAACTGCTCGCGTCCGCTGATGAATTTGATCTGATGAGCAGCACCAACCCTGAACATCAGCAGATGGTTCGTGATCGTTTGAAGGTGGTCCTGGAACGCGCCCGTGTTCAACTATCCACCCCGGAACTGGCCGAACTGGAAGCAGCACTCATTGCCGATTTGCTCGGCTTTGGCCCGCTGGAACCGCTGGTTGCCGACATAAAATGCTCTGAAATTATGGTCAACGGCCCTGAAGTTATCTTTGCGGAGCACAAAGGTAAAATTCGAGAAACAGAATGTGTGTTTGACGATGAAGATCACATTCAGTGGGTGGCCCAGCGTATTGTTCGCCCGCTTCAGCGTGATTTCAGCCGCAACAATCCCATGGTCGATGCCCGCCTACCCGATGGCTCGCGTGTTCACCTCATCATGCCGCCTTCCGCGCTGCAAGGCACGACAATGACCATCCGAAAATTCCCGTCCAAACCGCTGACGATTGACGATCTGATCCGGTTTGGCTCATTCACTGATGAAGTGGCCGAATTTTTGCAGGCCTGTGTGGTCGGGCGCTTAAATATTGTGGTGTCGGGCGGTACCGGCTCCGGTAAAACGACCCTGTTGAATGTGCTTTCCGACTTCATACCCGAAGATGAGCGCATTGTAACCATTGAAGACTCAGCCGAACTCCAATTGAAGCAGCGGCACGTGGTACGCCTCGAAACCTGCCCGCCTATTCCCGGCGGCGACGGAATCGAAGGGCGGCTGGTGATCCGCGATCTGGTCAAGGGCAGCTTGCGTATGCGCCCCGACCGGATTGTGGTGGGCGAATGCCGTTCGGGGGAAGCGCTCGATATGTTGCAAGCCATGAACACGGGGCACGATGGATCACTCACCACCATCCACTCCAACAGCCCGCGTGACTGTCTGGCCCGCCTCGAAACCCTGGTCCTCATGTCTGGCATGGATCTGCCACTGCCCGTCATCCGGCGGCAAATTGCCAGTGCGGTCCACTTAGTGATCCAGCAAAGCCGCCTCAAAGATGGCAGCCGTAAAGTGATCCAGATTACCGAAATTCAGGGTATGGAAGGCGACCAGATTACGTTGCAGGATATTTTCGTCTACCAGACGCCCGATCATCGCGGATCGGGTCCCAGCCATGCGGGGGGCGGCACGCTCAATCCCACTGGATTCCGGCCCAGTTTTAGTGATCGGCTGGAAGAGGCGGGCTTTAAACTCAGCGGACGACTCTTCGGTTCAGGCGCAAATCGTTTTAATAAAGACAAAGAATAGCTCTAAGTCTTTCCGTAATTAGGCAACGCCCCAGCATCTCTGGGGCGTTTTTTGTGTTATGCTCTTCCCATGACCAATTGGGGAGCGAAAAATATGATCACCCTCACACCATCCGAACGAAGACGTTATGCCCGCCATCTTTCCTTACCGCAGGTCGGTGCCGAAGGCCAGCAAAAACTCAAAGCGGCGAGTGTTCTGGTGGTGGGCACAGGCGGACTAGGCAGTCCTGTTTCGATGTATTTAGCGGCGGCGGGTATTGGACGGCTGGGGTTAGTCGATTTTGATGTCGTCGATACCAGCAATCTCCAGCGCCAGATTGTGCATGGTGAAAGTACTGTCGGACAGCCGAAAGTCGAGTCGGCGCGCCGCCGCTTGCTGGATATAAACCCCCATGTGGTGATCGAGCCGCACCACACCGCGCTGACCAGCCAAAACGCTTTAGACATCCTGAAATCCTATGATGTGATTGTGGACGGCACCGATAACTTCCCGGCCCGTTATCTGCTCAACGATGCGGCGGTGATGCTCGGTAAACCCCTGGTATACGGCAGCATTTTTCGCTTTGAGGGGCAGGTGAGTGTGTTTGCCCTCAACGGTGGCCCCTGTTATCGCTGTTTACTGCCCAAGCCGCCCACACCCGATATGGTGCCCAGTTGTGCCGAAGCTGGCGTTTTGGGCGTTTTACCCGGCACTATCGGTACATTTCAAGCCACCGAAGTCATTAAATTAATTCTCGGAATCGGGGAGCCGCTGATCGGACGGTTGCTCATTTATGACGCGCTGGATATGGCCTTTGACATCATCAGGCTGCCCAAACGCGCCACATGTCCGATTTGTGGTGATCACCCCACCATTACCCGGTTGATCGATTATGAGGAGTTTTGCGGTATGTCTAAAAATCAACCATCCGCTTATCTGGACCTATCCCCCCGCGACATCAAAGCCCGCCTGGATGGGAATGATCCTTTGGTACTGCTGGATGTCCGTGAGCCGTATGAACTGACTATCAGCCACCTTGATCGTGCGCTCCACATCCCCATGAGCGAGATGAGCCAGCGCTGGCAGGAAATCCCGCGTGATCAGCCGGTAGTGGTCTTTTGCCATTCGGGGGTACGCAGCGTGAATTTGATTATGCAGTTGGTCGAGGTGGGGTACACCAATCTGATCAATATGCAAGGTGGGATCAATGCCTGGGCGCGTGATGTCGATCCCACCGTGCCACTGTATTAGCCCTATACCGGCGCAGTACGGGCATATTCTTCAAGGCTGGCTTCGGGTGGCAGCAAATCCACCCCCGCCTTGTTTAACCGCTGTTGGCGTGTTTTGGCCCGGCTGAGCAGACGTTGAGCATCGACATTATCGGCCAGTCGTTCGTCAGCCGCTTCTAAAAATTGAACCACGCGGTTCATCTGGGGCGTCTCGTCGATTAACAATTCGCCCAACGCTAACAGCATATACCCCTGCTTTTCGCGGTCTTCCATTTCAAATGCCCGTGCCAGCGCGCGTTGGTAATAGGGCAGCGCTTCGTCTGGATGCCCGCTTGATTCTAACGTGAGTGCAAGCTGGGCAAGCTGGGCAAAAATTTTCTGCTGATCGCCCGTCTGCTGCGCCAGTTCCAGCGAACGCACATGATTCGTTTTTGCATCAGCCCATTGCAGCAGGCTGGCATACGAATCGCCCAGCTTATCATACACGCCGACCAAATAATCATTTCGCTGGAAACGCTCAAAAATCGCTACAGCCTGCGCCAAAACTTCGATTGCATCCGGGTAGCGCTGTTGATCCAGGTAAAGCGTGCCTAATTTATCCAGTACCGTACCGATGTCGAACCAGGCTTCGGTCGGGCGTAAAGCGCGGATCGCCTCCTGGTACGCCAGTTCTGCGCCCGCATCCCGTCGCAGCATGGATTGCAAATCGCCCAACACAATCAACAAATGACCTTCGCGCTGCGGGTCGTTGGTCTGCTCGGCCAGTTTCATGCCCTTATCCACGTAATTGAGGGCTTCCGTAACCTGGTCCTGCTCCAGACTCAATTGTGCCAGCGCTTCCAGGGCGGCCAATTCATCATCAATCTGACCGTTGGCTTCAAAACTTTCCAGCGCTTGTTGATAGTAAGTGATCGCCTCGCTCCGATTACCGAGCTTGGCTGCGGTCTGCCCCCGCTCGTACAGCGGCCGTGCCTCTTCCATTTTTGCTTCGGGCAAACTAGGCGGCTGCTCAGCCTCGTCCAGGGTGAGCGCAAAATCGGTCACTGGAGGCGCGGCCATCGTATCCTGCTCTTGCACATCAAGTTCTGGAGCCACGACTTCCGGCAACGTTTCAACTTCCGCTTCCACCGGAACGGGCAGCGCCAGCACACCATTCGCAGCGGCTTCTGGATGTTCAATCAAATAGTTCAGCCATTCTAACTCGGCTTGGAAACCAAAAGCCGGGACAAACCCATCGCCGCTGGTGGGTGTCAGCAGTTGAGTCAGAGTGGTCAGTTGATCCAGTTGGTTATGTTGGGCCGCATACAGTCCCGCAGCAAGTATCGAGTGCATTTCTGCCGCCAGCCGCTGGCGGTGTTCGGCGCTGTTTTCGGCAAAATGCCGCCGGACATAGGTGACAATCCCCTTGAGGTGGCGATTCTGCATCGCTTCCAGTTGGTTTTTGCTGCGCAGGATATTCTGCGCGAACACCTGGACCAACTCATGAACGCTGAAATACGGCTGGTCATAAACCACGCGCTCCGTCGCGAAGCCGCGTGTGACCAACTGCCGCATCGCCGCTCGGATCGCTTGTGCCGGTGCGCCGCCCACATCCGACAGCAGTTCCTCGCTGGCTCCGCCGCCTAATCCGGCACCTAACAGCAGCACCATACCTTGCAGCGTCGAGGGCAGCAATCGGTACGCGCCCATCAGCACACCCATAGCCGGGTTTGATTCGCCCGCCAAAATCTTGCTGAGAAAATCGGTAGGGGAAACTTTCGCCGCGACCAACTGCCTCGCCGCCACTACAATCGAGAAAGGGTGGCCGAGCAGTATTTCACGCAGCGGCTGAATATCCTCCGCTTCGCCCGCTTCCCCCGCCTGGTGGACCAGCATCGCCAGCGCATCATCATCGGGCAGCGCACTCAGTTCAACGGGCGTCCAGGGGCCGGGGACAAAACCCGTGTGGATCAACAGCAGCGGGATGCCCACTGCCTGACGCGCAAATTCACGCGCCGCGTCCTCATTCAGTTCGCCGTCCAAAACCACGAGTGGTCGCTGGTCCTGAAGCTTGGCAATCGCATCGGCGGAACGGGTCAGGCCGTAAGCATGAGCAATGCGCTGAAGAATGCCGCTCGTCGTATCATGTAAGAGATCAAACCATAACACACCGCCGGGGAGTTCAGCATAACTGGTCGCCAGCGCAGCGGCGGATGCTGTTTTTCCAATCCCCATCGGGCCATACAGCAGGACGGCGGTGCCTGCTTTTAGCATCTGGTGAATGGAGGTAAACGCCGCATCGCGGCCAAACAGCCGGTCGGGTGGGCGAACAGGAAGATCGCGGCTTGCGTGTACCGGCGCGCCGTAGGACAAAACAGGTTGTTGCGCCATCAAACACCATCCAAAATAGGGTTGGCAGAAGATTAATTAAATGCAGTATAGCAGAACCATGATTCTTCGACTAGCAAA
>DATALK010000497.1:0-1662 GCA_036261085.1 Phototrophicaceae bacterium
CCAGCACTCAGGCAGCGTTCCGCCGCTGCTGCGACTTCAGCGGGAATCGGCTGGGTCAGATCAATGCGATATGCGACCAGATCACGCGCCTTTTCCAGCCCAAGCTGTTCCATCAGGTCAATATAATACGGCGGGTTATACGGCATGGTCACAAATGGTGGGCGGTTAAAACCTTCGAGCAGAAACGCGCAGCCATTTTCGAGCTTGCCGTTAATTGGCCCGCGCAGCCGGTGAATCCCCCGCGCCGCCAGCCAATCCCGCGCCGCAGTCAGCAGCGCACCCGCGACGGCCACAGCATTCACCGCTTCAAAATAACCAAAACAGCCCACCGACTCCCCCGTCTGTTGGATGTAATGATGATCGGCAAAAACGGCCACCCGCCCCAAGGTGCGCCCGTTATCCTGGTAGAGAAACAATTGGCACTCGGCATATTTCCAAAAGGGATGGCGAGCGTCAAAAGTATGACCTTCTTCAACGGCAAACGGCGGCGTCCAGAACGGGTCGCCCCGGTATAACTGGCGTGGGAATTGCAAAAATGTCTGAAACTGCTGGCGATTGGTCACGGCTACAATCGGCGGTGACGATGGCGCTGTCACCGGCTGTTCCTCAAAAATCAGATGCTTGGGAAGTTTGGACATAATTTAGCCTCCTGACGGTGCATGACCGAACAAACCCTGTTTAACCAGCAGCAAGAAACTATTTCGAGCGCGGGTCCAGTCAAACGGGGCGGCGCTTAAAAACGCCTGCGAAAAAAGACCATCCAGCAAAGCCACCAACAGGGTGGCCGTCATTTGGGGGTCTACGGTTGCTGGAATTTCCCCCTGCGAAATCCCGGCCCCGATCAACTGCGCCAGCGCCGCCTGCCATTCCTGATACAGTCCGGCCAACCGTTCGCGCACCGCCTGGTTATGGGCCGCTTCCGCGAAGAACTCCGTCGCCGCCCGCATATAATCCGTCACGGCGGATTCTTCCAGCAGGAGTTGAAAATAACTCTCGCTGTAAAGTTCTAACCGCTGCCCGGCAGGGGCTTCAACTTCTAACGACTCGATCAGAACTTGGGTCATTTGCGCTTTCCAATCGGCCAGCAGGGCCAAAAACAGGTCTTCTTTACTGTGAAAGTAGATATAGACCGCGCCTTTACTCAAACCGGCTTCGGCAGCGATTTCATCCACACTGGCGGCATGGTAGCCCTTTCGCCCAAAACAAACCTCGGCAGCGCGGAGAATTTGTTGGCGGCGTTCGGCTTCATAGGCTTTGGATATTTTTGGGGACATGCACACTTTCCTATAAAAACTGACCGGTCAGTTTTATTTTATGAAGAAAAAAGGCCGCGAGTCAATAGCCTCACCTCGGCAAGTTGCAGAAGTGTCATCTGTCATAACTCACTCATGAACTTAATCCATTGAAAACAAGAACCAATAGTTCATATAATGAGGACAGTTAGTTCATATTACTGGAAGCGATTGCAAAAATGCCCGATGACTTCGATTGGCTCAAAATTCACGGTTATATTCTGGAGCTAGAGAAAGAAGGTCGCGTCACCCGTACTTTTCGCCGGTTAGATGCCGAACGCCAGCAGGCCATCCTGGACGCGGTTCTGGATGAAGCCATCGCCAAAGGCCCGACGGCCATCAACCCCGAAACCTGGAAAAACCGCGAGGC
>DATALK010000502.1:0-16388 GCA_036261085.1 Phototrophicaceae bacterium
GCCGGAAATTTTTATGTTTACTTTGGAAACGGAAATGTCCGGTTCAACCGTCCATTCGCGCATGTTCGCGCCGAATCTCGGCATCGCGGAAGACCCCGCTACCGGCGCGGCCAGCGGCCCGTTGGGGTGTTATCTGGTGCGGCAGGGCTTGGTGACGGCTAATCCCGCCGTGATCGTCAGCGAACAGGGCTTTGAAATGGGGCGGCGCAGCCTGCTGCATATTCGCATTGAACAGACGGACGGGCAAATTACGGGTGTATTTGTGGGCGGGCAGTGTGTGTTTGTTGGTGAAGGTTTTATTGAGGTGTAAGGAGCGATAAACGATGGCAAAGGAACTGGAATTCAAAAATTCGCCCAAACCCCGGCAGTTGGATGTCAAAAAGTGGGCGGTTGAACGGGGCGTTGAACCGCCGCCGTTTGAAGCCTGGCGGCAGGGTGATTTTCTGATTACCTATTATGCCGAGTTGCCGGGGTGTGTGGTGGTAGATGTGGCCGGAGAAATGTATTTCCAGCGGCAGGGAAAACTTGATGTTACCTTTGCCATCATTGATGCCCTCTACAGCGTTAAACTCAAAGGCGAACGTTTGTATGCGCTGAAGCCAGAACCCGCTGATGACCAGGAATTTTGGGAGATCTCGATTGGTCATCTGATGTCCTTTATGGGGCCGGGTTCAGAAATTGATGAAGAACTCGAACAGGAAATTTATCAGTCGGCGCGTGAGGATTTGTTAAACGAACTTATCAAGCCGCCGAAAAAAGATAATCCGTTATAGGAGTGGAAAACGTGAAAGAACTGATTAAAAAACTGGTCGAAGCGTGGGGGCCATCTGGTTACGAACACCACGTTCGAGAACTGATTAAAAGTGAAGTCATGGGGCTGGCCGATGAAATTACCACCGATCCGCTGGGCAATCTGATTTGCCGGGTGGGGCAGGGCGGTAAAAAGATCATGATCGCCGCCCACATGGACGAAATCGGCGTCATGGTCACGTTTGCCGAAAAGAGCGGCTACCTGCGGTTTGTCCCCATTGGCGGCCTGCTGCCCAGTACGCTGCTGGGCAACCGCGTCCGGTTTGAAGACGGCACCATTGGCGTGATTGGCGTCGAGGATATGTGGGGCGAGAGTCGCACGAAGCTGCCCGATCTGGACTCATTTTATATTGATGTTAGCAACGGCAGTGGCAGCGGCAATATTGAACCGGGTTGCCCGGCAGGTTTCTGGCGCGACATGGAAGAACGGGGTTCGCGCCTGGTGGCTAAGTCTATGGATGACCGCATCGCTTGCGCGATTGCCATTGAAACCATGCGCCGCCTGAACAAAAACACGCCGAACGAGGTTTATTTTGTGTTCACGGTGCAGGAAGAGGTCGGCATTCGCGGCGCGCGTCCGGCGGCTTTTGGCATTAACCCCGATGTGGCCGTTGCGCTGGATGTCACTGCTACCGGCGACGAAATTAAAAACGCCAAAATGACCGTCAAACTGGGCGGCGGTGCGGCGATTAAGCTGCTGGATATGGGGCTGGTTGTCCCGCCCGCCGTGCGTGATTGGATGGTTGAACGCGCCCAGGCCGATGGTATCCCTTATCAATTGGAAATGTTAACGTTGGGATCAACCGACGCTGCCGGGATTCAACTGACACGCGCCGGTGTGCCGAGCGGTTGCATTTCGATTCCGTGCCGTTTTGTCCATACCGTTAGCGAAACGGTTGACCTGAACGATGTGCAGGCGTGTGTTGGCCTGTTGAGCGGTTTGCTCAGTCATTCCGTTCCGTTCTAATCCATTAAGAATGGGCGGCGGGAAGTGTATTCGTAAGCTGGGCTGTAACTGCCCAGTTTTTGTTTTTGCATCATTTTTCGAGTGAGTCTGGACGGCGATATGGGCTTATAATCCAAAATAATCTGATGTTTTGTTAAGAAAGTGGGCTTATGGTGAATCACTCGCTGTCCGACCCTCTGGATTTGAACATTTTAATGACCATCTTTCAGACCATGCCGGTTGCCATTCTGGTGGTTAATCTGGGTGGAAAAATCCAGATGGGCAACGCTGCTGCCAAACGGATTTTACAATATTATTCCGGCGTTGAAACCTTAAGTGCGCTGGTTGCTGCCGATTCCGGGTTTGAGCCGCTGGAAAGAATTTTGACCGAGAACCCGCCGCCCGAAAATCAGTGGCAGTTTGATCTGCACTGTAACGGCAACAAACGGGATTATGTTGTTCCTGTGATTCCTTATGATAATAGCGATCAACAGCGCAGTTTTGTGGTGTTGCTGCATGATGTCACGGAATTGCTGGATCAGGGCCGCTTTAAGAATGAAATGTTAAAACTGGCTTCCCACGATTTGCGTTCGCCGCTGGCTTTGATTATCAGCTATTGTGAGTTAATGGATATTGAGATTGGGACGACCTCGCCGCGTTTGAATCAGTATGTCAGTGTTGTTCGCCAGTCAGCCGTGAAGATGAAACGGCTGTTGGATGCGACGCTGCGGGTCGAGCAGGTGCGTTCCTGGCCGTTGGATCTCCACCAGCCGGTTTCGTCGGTTGAGTTGGTCAACACACTGCTGACCCATGTTCGGCTGTTGGCGGCGACCAAAAAGCAGCAGTTAGAATGTCAGCTTCAGCCGGATTTAGCGCCAATTAGAGTTGACGCTGTGCTGATTCAGGAAGCAATGGAAAATCTGGTGAATAACGCGATAAAATACACACCCGAAGGGGGGCAGATTACTATTCGCGTTTACACGGAGACCGAACGCTTTCATTTTGTGGTTGAAGATAACGGCCTGGGCATCGGCGCGGAGCATCTGCCGCACCTGTTTGAATCTTTTTACCGCGCGCGCCAGCCGGGGACGGAAACCATTGAAGGCACCGGTCTGGGCCTCAGCCTGGTGAAAACGATCATCGAACGCCATCAGGGCGAGGTCTGGGTCAAAAGTGAAGCCGGGCAGGGCAGTCGTTTTGGCTTCTGGCTGCCGCTGCCAACGGCAAAGGATTAAAAATTATGTCGCAACAAGTGCAAGCCTTTGAACGCAAAGTTACCAAAACTGTTGGTCTGAAATATCTGCTGCATTTGCCGCCGGATTATGAGGCTCAACCGAAACAGCGCTGGCCGTTGATTCTGTTCCTGCACGGCATGGGGGAACGTGGGGACGATCTGGAAGTGGTAAAAAAACATGGCCTCGCGCGGATTGCTGAGGAGCAGCCGGAACTGCTGGCCCGTTTTGTGGTCGTGTCGCCGCAGTGTCCCTTAGATCTGACCTGGCCCGACGAACTCGATGCTTTAAATGCGTTATTGGATCACTGTCTGCAACAGTACCGGATTGATCGCCGCCGCGTCTATCTGACCGGTCTGAGCATGGGTGGGTATGGCACCTGGTTCCTGGGCATGGCGCACCCGGAACGATTTGCCGCGCTGGCCCCGATTTGCGGTGGCGGTGTTTCCGCCCGCGCCAGCACGCTTAAAGCCACACCGATTTGGGTTTTTCATGGCGCGAAAGACCGGGTTGTCTCGCCATCTGAGTCGAAACGGATGGTCAAAGCCTTAAAAGCCTGCGGCAATAAGGTTAAACTGACCCTTTACCCGGAGGCCGACCACGATTCCTGGACTGAAACGTACAATAATCCTGAACTGTACGAGTGGTTTTTGTCCCATCAGTTAGCAAAATAATTGAGTGATGTGCATTATTCGATCTTGTGGATGCCATTGGTCGTTTAACCCCTATCCCCGACCCTTTCCCCGTACACGGAGAAAGGGGGAAACGCTGAACGTTTTTGCCTTAAAGTCCCTCTCCGTATACGGGGAGGGATTTAGGGAGGGGTTAAAATAGTTCATAATGGTTTATGCACACCCTTCAAATAATTCCAGTAAAGACGCCCAACGGGGCGTCCTGGATGTTTACATGGCATCGGTTCTGCTTCCACATTGTCCGCTGAATAGTTATGAGGGTTTTATGGATATTGTGAATCTACACCCCAAAGACGAAACGGCTATTCAGCAGGCGGCGGAACTGCTGGTGTTGGGCTTCCGCGAACACTGGCCGGATAGCTGGACAACGGTTGAAGAAGCCTGGGACGAAGTGTGCTGCATGTTAAGTTCCGAACGGATTTGCCGGATTGCTATTGACGATGACGGCACGGTTTTGGGGTGGATTGGCGCCATTCCTGGCTATGAAGGCAAAGCCTGGGAACTGCACCCGCTGGTCGTGCATCCCGATCACCAGGGACAGGGCATTGGACGGGCGCTGGTGTTGGATTTGGAAGCGCGCGTGCGCGAGCGGGGCGGGCTGACGCTGCATCTGGGTTCGGACGATGTGGACAACATGACCACCCTTGCCAATACGGATTTGTATACTAACCTGTGGGAGAAAATCCGCGACATTCGCAACTTGAAAGGCCACCCTTATGAGTTCTACCAGAAGCTCGGTTACAGTATTATCGGCGTGATGCCGGATGCCAACGGGCGCGGCAAGCCGGATATTTTTATGGCAAAACGCATTGGTTAATCCTTCACTATGACCATCCAACTCATTCTGTTTGATATTGATGGCACGTTGCTGCTGCCTAAGGGCGTTGGGCGTGAATCCACTCGACTGGCGATGCGTGAGGTTTTTGGCACGGAAGCCGCGCTGGATCAGCACCACTTCGGCGGCAAAACCGATTGGTATACCCTGCATGAGCTGTTATCCGAACAGGGTTACACTGAAGATCGTATCGGCCAGATGATGCCGGTGTATGAACGCGCCCTGGTGCGCCATCTCGAACAGATTATTGGCGGCTTTCTGGTGGAAGCGTGTCCCGGTGCGTTAGCGGCGGTCTCCGAGTTACGGCAGCGCGGCCTGCTGCTGGGGGTGATAACGGGCAACGTTTCCACCACTGCGCCCGTAAAACTGCGCGCTGCCGGGTTCGACCCCACCTGGTTTCCTATCGGCGCATATGGCAGCGAAGCGGCAGACCGAAATTCGCTGCCATTTTTGGCGTTAGAGCGGGCGCAGCGTTACTGCCAGCGTGAACTCACGCCGGAGCAGGTGGTGATTGTGGGTGACACCCCGGCAGATGTCGCCTGCGCGCGGGCTTTGGGGGCGATAGCGGTAGCGGTTCGAACGGGATTCAGTAGCCAGGAGACGCTGGAAGCCACCGCCCCGGACTATCTGCTGGCCGATTTAAGTGAGTTCTGTGAAACCGTGCTGAATTCTACTCGGACTTCACAGCAACTTTGAAAATGTCCATTGTATCCCTCGTCGCCAAAGACGAAAATCGTCTTTAGTCGGTACAAGAAGTTCATGCCAGGGGGATTTCGATAATCGGCAGAAAACGACCATCAAGGTTAGTGCTAGAATTGAGTAGGAAATACTAGAGGCTATCGCTGCCCCACTATAACTCTGTACTGGAATAAGGATAAGGTTAGCAACTATATTAACTATTAATGCAAATAATGCTAACGCACCGTTTATTCCCGGTTTGCCACGTCCTGCGATGTCATTAGCAATAATTTTTGAAATACCGCCCATGATAATTCCTACCAGCAGCAGTCGGAAAGCAGATGTTGCTGGACGAAACTCTGTTCCATAGAGTAAGACGATACCCCATTCTGCCAGGATATATGCTACTGCTGCCATAAAAAGACTTAACCAGAATACATAACGATTAATTAAAGGGGTTAACTTTCTTTTATCATGATCGTTTTGTAGTGAGGCAATTCGTGGCAGCATCACAGTGCTAACTGCACCTGACACAATCCATAAACGCTCCACAAGATTTACAGCCGTATCATATAGTCCAACTTCAGTTTTATTGGCGAAAAAATTCAGCAGAAATACATCAATACGATAGTTCAAAAATTGTATGATGTTGGATACCTGCCCCCTTAGTCCATAGAAAAGTAGATTACGGGCTTGCTGCCGAGTAAATTGAATCGGCCATAGCTGTAAACCTTTTCTCCATAACAAATACAACGCTACTGCCAGCGAGCAAAAATGGCCGAGGATAGTTGCCAAGATGGCACCGTATATCCCTGTTTTGCATTCCCATACCAAGATGAATGCTAAAACTAAAATAACAAATTGAGGTACAAGACCGATTAAGTTATAAGCTTTAAAGTTTTGAATTCCCTGAAATATTGCCAGCAAATTATCTCGGTGCAGAATGATTGGCGTGAATAGCAGGCCGAGGAATAAATAATCTGATGGAATATAGGGAAATAAGAGGTCATGTCCAAAATGAATCAATAGACCACCAGCGGCGAGGCAACATATGCTGCTAACAAGTGAGAATATCAGGCTTCCCTGGATGCTGGAGATTAGATTGTGGTCGCCATGCGCAATCCAATAAACCGAAGCCGGCGCAATTCCGAAATTGAATAGGGTCGCTAATGTAGTGGGGAACAAAACAACTATAGCATAAACCCCCCGATCATTTGTTCCCAATCCTCGAGCCAACAAAATAGAAGTCAGCAATCCCAGGATAATCACCCCTAGTTGTCTGCCTAGGTTGAAAGCGCTGTCAACCGCTAGTTGTTTCAGCCCTAGATTATTTGTCATAGTAATTTAATTTAGACGCTCCATCACCCGGAGAATAAACGCCGGGTAGTTTCGGTCTGCGTTGAAACGTGTATTCCAAGTCTCATAGCTGGCATTCCGTTTTTGGTGTGTCGTGGGTTGGTGCCGCATGGTCTCCAGCGCTAAAGCAATGTCTGTGGCTGTCGGATTGCGATTTAATAGAATGCCGTTTTCAGTTTCGACAATTTCTGGGATACCGCCAACTGCTGGGGCTATTGCTGGAATACCACAACTTTGGGCTTCCATGACTGAAACCGGAATTCCTTCGGACGAACTCGTATTGATAAAGACGTCAAGAGATTGTTCTTGGTAAAAATCGAACACCTGCTGATTTGATAATCTGCCATAAAACTGATAACGAACATTAGCTGGTAATTGGGCTTTTGCGTACTTGTCAAGGCTATCACGGAGTGGGCCATCCCCCAGATGATGCCATTCAATAAGTTGCTGCGGGTGCCTGTGACTGAATGCGGCCAGACCGTCAATGATGCGGTCAAGACATTTGATTGGTACCATCGAAGAACATGATACGATCCGGAATATGCCATCACTTGAGGGAGTATTTTGAAATCCGGGGTGCGGAACCCCTAAACGCGAGACTTCACATCGGGGTTCAGCCGCAGGATATTTTTGCAATATGTAAGCTTTTCCATTCTCCGAAATCGGAAACAAGGCATCTACCTTCTGAACAGCCATTTCCCAGAAAGGCTGATAGGCTGGTCGGAATACATACTCATAGAGATCGCTACCATGTGCTCGTGAGATCACTTTTAAATCAGGATGGCGAGATTTTAATTGCGCCAGTCCCAAGACATAAGGTAGTAACCAGTATGAATAAAAGATGGTGCTTTCTGGCCGAATGGTCTGGATAAAGGTTTCCAGCCACTGATATCGTGCTACCAGATTCGCTGTATAAACGAGGAGACGTTTCAACGCCGAGGGCTGATAGAGCGTTTGAGGGCGAGCCAGCAGCTCCCGATAAAATAAGGTGGATAATAGTGCCGTTTGCGTTGTGTTCAGATAACGTTGCCAGCTTTCGGGGCGTTGGTGCGCAAAATCCAAACGAACAATTGTCCCTGAGGGCAACGGACGGGCCTGTCCTGTTATCCTGAAGGGAACAAGGATGACCTGCTTAAAATAAGCCGCCAAGTAACGAATTTCTGTTTCAAGAAACTGTTCTCCATTCCCGTAAGGAAACATGTAAGGAAGAAGAACTAAGGTGTGTTTGGACTTATTCTTCATTGTTACCCGTAGTGGCGATCACGGTAATTCCATCTCCCCAGAACGGTGTCATACGGTAAAGGGTTCGAACAAGTGTTCTTTTACCTAATGAGGCGAAATAACGGAGTAAACCTGATTGTTTTGGCCGCGACAAAAACGGGAAAAATTGATTAGAGTAGGGATTAACTGCTTTGATCTGATAACCGCATTTTTGAATAAGGGTGGTGATAGTTGAATAGGAGAACCAGTAGTTATGATCAGGATGCACACATTCGTTTCTACGCAACATGGCAACCAAGCCATCAGTTCCATAGGCATTTGGAACGGTAACGATGAGTTCCGTATGATTGGGCTGCATGAGCGTTTTGATAGCATCAAAAAACAGGCCTGGATTTAGAAGATGTTCAACAATTTCTCCGGCAAGAATGACATCAAAAGAAAATTGTTGTAATTCTCTTAAGGCTGATACTTGGGTGACATCACCCTGATAGAGTTGTGAGAAACCCTTTGAACGCAAGAACTCAATGCCGCGCTTGTCAATATCAAATCCCCATAAATCTTGGGTGACTGCTGCCAAGCGCTGGTGTAATAAGTCGCCCTGTTGAAATTTCTCTTCTAACACTCCTGCATCTACACACCCCAAATGCAGTACCCTTTTGCCGGTACAGTATTTAACCAGATAATCACGGTTATTTTGTATGAGTGGTACCTGTGGTAATTTTTTGTAAAAATCCATAAAATCTCCTTATGTTGAAGTCGGAATCCTGGCCTGAAACTAAAGTTCCCTAAAGGGTTAATTCGCTGTAAAGATCAAGCAGACGTTTTTCTGCAACGGCCCAATTATATGTTTTTCTAGCCATTATTGCGGCTCGCTGTAATTGGTGTAATGTTTCTGAATGCTGAAGCTGCTGAAAGGCGAGTTTGAGCGTTTCGGGTGTCACTGGGTCTAACAATAGGGCAGCAGGAAAACTCTCTAGAATTTGGCTCATCTCACCTACACCTTTATAAGCGATTAAGGCTTTTCCGGCTGCGAACGCTTCAAACAACTTGTTCGGTACTACATAGTCTGCCTGATAGTAGGTTGGATGGATGCAGCAGTAAACAACATCGGAAAGCTGAGTGTAAAAGTCGACATCCGCTTTTTTCAACCAGCCCAACCAGTGAATATTTGAAGCGTGTGGCAGGGCATTATGGACTAAATACTCAAGGGGGCCTTGTCCGCTGATAATTAGGTGAACATCTGGCGATTGAATAACCGCTTCAAGAAGTTGCTCAAGATTACGGAGATAATACAAACTACCTAGATACGAGATAACTAACTTACTTTTGTTTAGGGCAAGCCGCTCCCGCTCTGCCTTTAAACGTACATGGTCCGGGGCGAAATGCTCCAATTTTTTCCAATTGCCAATTACAACAACTCGATTGGCCCCCTGTTTACGAATATCTTCCCCAACCCGTTCACCGACGGCGATAACGGCATCCGTTTTAGGAGCAAATACACGCTCCAGAAAAGCGGCAAATTGACCGAAGCGTTTACTCACCTGGGCATGAGTGTGTTCGGCACTTTCATGTGAATCATAAACCAGTTTTGCTCGATGCCAGCGCGACAGTAACCAACCGGTTGGTAGCTGAAGTAAATCATGACAGTGAATTACTTTGGCTGGCCTATTTAGACCCAGACGCAGCATCCATAAGCTAAAGAAAATGATCGAAAAAATATTGCTGGTTTTATATGTCGGAGTGGGATGATTAACCGTGTTAGTATCACCGCAAATCCAACGCCATAAGGCACAAAAAAACTGAATGGATGTGCGGACAGTTTCCATGGGGGCCAACAGGATTTCCATACCATTAATCTGGTTCTGTACGGGCAGCCCTCCAAAGCGTGCTAAGCCAATTACGCGCACGGTGTAACCCGCTTGAGCTAGGGAGCTACCTTCCGGCATAACCCTCGAATCATCATAGACATGGGTATCTACCAGCATTAAAATATCTGTTTTACGTGGGAATGAGTTTGGATTGTTGGTCATTTCCCAATAATTCCTGCATACTGTTCGATCAATTGGGCTGTTGTCTGGGAGAGATTATGATGTTGTTCAGCATATTGTTTTCCAGCCTGTCCAATGCGGGTGTGTAGTGTGGGATCATCAAGTAGGCGTAGAATGGCTGCCGCAAAATCAGCCGGTGTATCCGCAATCAAAGCCTGTTCCTGATGCTGAATATCCAAGCCCCGTACTGCTACCGATGTGGCGACCAAGGGGGTTTCGGTTAGAAATGCTTCGATGACCTTAATTTGTGTTCCCGTGCCATAAGTAACCGGCGCTAAAGCGATAGTTGCCCGCTGAAGGTACTCATATAAGGATGGCACAAATCCGGTAATTTCAATCGAAGCGCTTCGCAGTGCTTGTATGCTGGGATCAGGATGAGCACCGACAAGCTGTAACTGGACATCGGGTTTTTGTTTCAGAACGAGGGGGAAAATTTTGTTCACAAAGTAATGGACAGCCGCTACATTAGGGTGATAGTTCAGCGTTCCTGTAATAACCAGTATATTTTTTGAGCGTTCGGTTATAGGAGGTAACGGTGGTATAGGGATACCCAATGGGGCGACATGTATCCGATCAGCATAGGGATTATTATTTTGTAAAGCATGCTGGTCAATTTGAGAAATAGTCAATATTGCCGGAAACTGTGAAGTGAGCCAACGTTCGTACCATTGTAAACGGGGTGTTTCCAGAATAGAGATGATTTGTAATGGACGATTGACCCCAAGTGAAATGGCTTGGCGATATAAAGGCGCTAGGCAATCTACGGCATCCCAGATAACGGGCCAATCTTGTACCAATTGTAATCCATAACGGGCCATCCGTAGATGTTCCACATGGATAATATCGGGTGATGTCTGTTTAAGATAGTTTCTAATTTGACTCATTAGGTGGGGGGACCACATAAAAGCCATCTGTAGTGGTAAACGGGTTGGTAACACAGACAAGCTGTTAAGTGCGGATTGCATTTGTGAGATTCGGGTTGCTAGAACAGTGACGCCGGAATCGCGTAACTGTTGAATCCGCTGGCGATCAGCGAGGTTTCTTTCCAAGGTAGCAATTGTTACTGTATGTCCTGCTTCTCTCAGGCCTTGAATGTGGAAATGAGAACGAGCTTTTGTAGGGCCTGGTACATGGGGGACAAGGTAAAGGATATTCATAGAAGTTATCTAATCAGATAGATTGCCCGGTTGGCGATGCGGCGGCTCGTGTTCGGTATAGTGATTGGTGAACCCGTGCTTGGCTTGTAGGGCGGCGAACCGTTCCTCCAGGCGAGGCTGAATGTCAGGAGTCGTGAGCGCCAGCCGCATATCGTAGGCGTCTTCGTTGTTGTTGCGATAGTAGTGGGCTTTCGTTCCAACTGTTTCGAACTCATACTTGCGGTACAGATTTTGCGCCCGTGTGTTGGTGACCCGTACTTCCAGTGCCACATAATCGGCTTGCAGTCGCAGTGAACGGCGCACCATGCCCGCCAATAAAATCTCGCCCCAGCCGCGCCCCTGGTAATTCGGGTGAACCGCAATGGTGCTGACGTGCGCTTCGCTCATAATATTCCACAGGCCGCCGTAACCGACGATCTGCCGGGAATGTCCCCGGCCGTTCAAGGCGGGCAGCCACCGCAGCCAGCCCTGGCCCGGGGCGGCTTCTTCGGCCACCTCCAGCACGACCATGTAGCTGTAGGTCGATTCGGTGACTTCGTAACTGTAAGCACGCTCCGACCAGGGCAGATCAAAGGCCAGTCGGTCAATGGCGGCCACCTGGGGTACATCGGCTAAGGTCATGTAACGGAGACTGAGAGTCATGGTTGGGGCGAATCCTGCGTTTTGATATAGATGGGTACGAGCTTGGCCGCTTCAAAACCGGCTTTACCGCTGCTTAAGCGCGTGATGGCCTCTTCCGCCAGGAAACCGGCGCGGCGCAGCCGGTATGCTGACGGCACGAGCGTGATGGGTACATTTTCTGCCTGCGCTTTTTCTAAAGCGGTGTACCCCTCGTCGCTGATTTCACCGGTCAGATACGCGGTGCCGTCAATGCTGCTGAACAGGGTTCCCCACTCCATTAATTGCGGTTCGCCGCGGCTGCCCCAGCGGCCTTTGCGCCACTGGTAGCGGGCGACGATAATGCGCCCCCGTCCGGCTTGCAGCACCACCAGCAGGCAGCCCTGATAATACGGCTGTCCGGCAGCCAGGGTATCCAGCGTGGAAACGCCGACCAGCGGTAGCTGTTGGGCCGCAGCCAGACCTTTTGCCAGCGAGACCCCCACGCGCAACCCTGAATACGATCCTGGTCCCGTTGAGACGGCCAGAGCATTCAGATCGTTGAAGGTGACTCCACAGTGTTTAAGGATGGCTTGGATCGCCGGGGCGAGTTCGATGGTATGGTTATTAGCCGTGTGCCAGGTTTGTTCGGCCAGCAGTTTGCGTCCGTCATGGAGCGCCAGACTCATAATCTGCGTTGCGGTGTCAATTGCCAGTAGCATGTCAGATATAGCCTTTGTCGGGGCGTGGGGGTATCAGCATCCCGACAGCCTTTAAACCCCAAAAGTCATTTCTCGAAACTTCGTGATTAAGTCTTCGTAGCGTTTGCCCGTGCCTTCAAACATGAAATTGCGCCGTGTGGGTTCGAGAATGCGGAGTTCGATCCACAGTCGGTGGCGGGGCAGCGCGTTAGTAATCCGTTCCGGCCATTCAATCACTACCGGGCCGCGCCCGTTCAGTATCTCGTCAAAGCCAATGGCCTCGACTTCGGTAGCATTTTCCAGTCGGTAGCAGTCCAAATGGTAGAGGCGCTGGTTATCGGCCTCGCGGCTGTGTTCATGCACCAGGTTAAAGGTCGGACTGGTCAGCGGCGTCTGTGCGCCCCAGCCTTTGCCAATTCCGGCGGCAAAAACGGTTTTCCCCGCGCCCATATCACCGGACAGACAGACCACATCGCCGGGAAGCAGCAGCGCTCCCAGGCGGGTTCCCAGGCGCTGCGTTTGTTCAGCGCTGTGGCTGATGATGTCCAATTGACCTTCTTTGAGGATGGGCACGTCCGGCTCCCGAAGTGACGAATATCCTCCGCATTATACAACTTCCCCCTGCCGCTAAAAAGGGCGGCAGGGGGAGAAACTACCTTTAGGTGTATTGTTTGGCTACGGTGGGGATCAGATATTCCTCAAACGCTCGGCGTAAGTCGTAAGCGGGCTGCCAGCCCCAATCCTGCCGCGCGGCGGTATCATCCAGGTTCGCGGGCCAGGAATCCACAATAGTCTGTCGTTTTTGGTGGGGCTGGAAGGTAATCTGCGCGCCGGAAAACGCGGATGCCGTGATGTCGCGGATTTCGGCGGCGCTGGGGTTAAAACTGCTGACATTATACACGCGCTGGGAGAGTTGTTCCGGCGGCACTTGCGCCAGGGTGAGCAGGGCGGTAATTGCGTCCGGCATTGCCATAAATGGAATGCGCGTATTCTCCCGCACAAAACAGGCATAGGGTTTTTTCTGCGCGGCGGCATGGAGCATTTCCGGCGCGTAGTCACTGGTGCCACCCGTAGGCAGCGTTAGTGCGCTGATGAGGCCGGGAAACCGCACCGCGCGGAAATCCACCCGGTACGGTTCGTCGGTGGCGGCCAACTGCCGGTAGTGGAAGGCGTAGTAGCGGCCCAGGTGTTCGCAGTAGAGTTTGTTGCAGCCGTACATGGTGGTGGGCGTGAGATATTGGTCTTCGGTGATCGCGCCCGCCGCCGCTTTTGTTTGCAGATCAGGCACGCCGTATACCGCAATCGAACTGGGGAAAATAAACTTCACCGCCTGACCGCGCAGTCGGGACTGCTCCGAAGCCATGTGCAGCAGATTAATCGTCCCCTGCACGTTGACGCGATGCGCCACTTCGGGATTAAACTCCGAATGCGTGGATAGCAGCGCTGCCAGATGAAAAATCGTTTCGATTTCGTATTCGTTAATCAGGGTTTCCAGCAATGCTGTATCGAGGATGTCCCCGACGATGGTTTCCCACACGCGCGGGCGCATTTTGGCGTCCAGTCCGCGAATATCCAGCACAATCACCGGGGGCATGTTCCCCATTTCTGAAAGCTGGTTGATGAGGCCGTGTCCCACCTCGCCGTTGGCGCCGGTAATTAAGATGGCCTTTTGCCGCATAGTCAAATCCTTTCGCTGTTTGGGGAAAATCTTAACTCCATTGTAACGCGAGAAGATACCCGCCAACGGTTGATATGTGGCCCTGGTCTTGTCAGTCTTGACGAACTTGGGCAGTTCTTCTGTTTCATAAAAAGTAGGGACGCCCAACGGGGCGTCCCCTGTAATGAATCTGGAACCTAGCGGACACCATTTGTGGCGTCCGCTGCTCTGTCTATCCAATGTTATTCCGGCAGCACCCCCCAGACCCGCACCAGGCCGTCAGCCCCACCGGTAACAATATAATGTCCTTCAGCGTCAAAGGCCACCGCCGCAAAGACTTCACTGGGTTCACTAGTAAATAACCGTTCTCCGGTAGCTACATCCCACAGATATAACCGACCATCCAGGGAGGTTGCCAGTAGTGAACCATCCACAGTAAATGCCGCCCCGGAAATGAGGTTATCGCTGCTGTGTTCAATCGTTTGAATAATCTGTCCGGTGACTGTGTCCTCAATTTGAACAAAACTCGGTTTATCCGGCTCAAGCAGATCGTAGACTGTTGCCTTGATCGTCTCATCCGGGCTGATGACTGAAAAACTGTAGGCCTGTCTATTATCGTCACTGGACAGGGCCGGGGTTTGCCAATTGAATTGGATGCTGGCGTCTTGAGGCAGCAATTTACCGGTGTCCAGATCACGCACTTCTGTGATTGTTTCCCGGCCATAGCTGGCTTGTGTTCCATCCAGTATCAGGCCGAAAATTGGGCCGATATAACCGTAAACTTTGGCGAGTTCTTCACCCGTTGTCCAATCCCACAGTCGTAATACACCATCTGTACCCACCATTGTTAACCAATTACCTGCGGGATTGAGGCTCATTGCTTTGATGTCCTCTACCTGGGTGAGCTGCGGAATATTGATATACTGGCGCGATGAAATGTCCCAAACGAGGATGCCATAATTGTATACACTGAAAATCAGCCGCTTCCCATCCGGTGTAAAGGTGATATCGGATACAAACGGCGGCAGATCCCCGGATACTTTGGCATAAGCGATTCGCTTTCCAGTTCTAATGTCCCGCAGCACTATGCCGCGTTCTTCGGCCAACGCCAGCAGTTTTCCGTCAGGACTGAAGACTAATCCGCTGCCGCCATTGTTGGCTCGGTAAAGGGTATATTGCAGCTCGCCGGTTTGAATATCCCAGACATAGGCCGTGTTATCCGCAAAATCGGCGCCAATCTGTTGCCCATCCGGGCTAAATGTAACCGTGCGCGCCACATTTCCCCCTTCGCCAAGCACCTGTCCCTGACCGGTAGCTAAATCCCACAACCAGACACTGTAGTCAGGCTGATTCACGACCCAATCACCGCTGCCCGAGGCAATAAACTGGCTGTCCGGGCTGAAAGCCAGGGTCGTTACCGCATTGGTGTGTCCTCCTCCCAGTAAAGCCATTACCTCGCCGGTCTGGGCGTTCCAGACCCGAATCGCGTTCCCATCGCTGGCGGCAATCAAGCGCCCGTCGGGACTGTAATCAACACTGGGTACGGCTCCCCCACTGCCCCCATGCGTTTCGAACAGGCGCGGTGGTGCTTCCAGATTTGCTGCCTGAAACAACCACACGCCGCGCGCTCCCGCGACAGCCAACGTTTGGCCGTCCGGCGACCACACTGGCTGATCCAGGCTGCCGTTTCCCAATCGTTTGATTTCGACCAGTTGCCCCGCATTCTCACGGGTAATCATCGGCAGCTCACGCAGCGGTGGCGGCGGTGTGCTGACCAATGACGGTGTTGACTGTCCCGAATAGTGCATGATGACGCCCAGCAGCACCACCGCGACCAGGGCTGCCGCTAAGGTGATAAACGGTTGGCGCTGGCGGCGCACTGTGGGGCGGCGGGCTTCAAGTTGAGGCGTTACCGGCCAAACAGTGGTCATTGTTTCCTCCTGTTCCAGGTGTTTAAGCTGTTCGTATAAACCTTCACCGAAAGTTTGCGAGGGAGTCTCGCGGAATTGGTGTAAAAATTGGTCATCCATGACTACTCATCCCATTCATCTCGCAGTTTGCGCACGATGCGGTACAGCCGCGTCCCCACGTTGGATTCGCTCAGATTGGTGAGGTGGGCGATGTCCCGGTTGGTCAGTTCGGCCCCATATTTCAGGGCGATCAACTCCCGATCAGCCGCCGGTAACTGGGCCAATAGGGCGGTTAATCGCGCCTGCTCGTTTTGGCGTTGGATGGCTTCTTCTAATGAATGATCGTCGGCCAACGTTTGTAAGCTGTCGAACGTGATTTCATCGCGCTGCTGGCGGAAGTGGTCAATAGCGACATGGCGGGCGATGCTGAACACCCAGGTCGAGAAGGCACTTAGGTGCTGGGTGTACTGGTCGCGGGCGCGCCAGGCTTTTAAAAAGGTGGTGGCGGTCAGGTCTTCGGCCTGCTGGTTGTTCCCCACGCGATACCG